>SKMT01000262.1 GCA_007120915.1 Myxococcales bacterium
CGGGTCGCGCTCCCGGATCTGAGAGGAACGCTGCAGCTCGATCTCAGCGGTCAGCATCGCCGGGGCGACCGCCGATACCGGAACCTGTCCACTTTCGGCACCGCAGAATCCGTTGAACACCCCGGGCTGGTCACCGACGGCCTCGATCTCGTTGATCGCCGACAACGGGGTGCCTACCAGCTCCGCTCCCCGCACCAGGGTCTTTTCGCCGGTTTCGGCGTCGACCTTGTAGATCATCCGCGGCACTCCTTTGAACGCCTGGTAGCCAAACCCCAGTGTGTTCGTCGATCCACCGGTGACATCCTGGATCAGAAGCCCGTAATCTTCGCCCTGGTCGCGCGCTTGTTGCTTCAGCTTCTCGATCAGCTCCTCGTCGGACACCGTCTTCTCTTCGTCGGCTTCGACGATGAAATTCGCCATGCGCGCCTGGGGCACGCTCACCCCCTGTGCGCGGGCATGGCCTGTGGATCTCTCAAACCCCTCGATCGGGGTACGACTCATCAAAAACCCGGTAAGAACCCCATCTTCGACCAGGGAGGCGCGCTGGGCTTTGACCCCTTCGTCGTCGTACAGATAGTGCCCGTTCAGTTGCACTCCGTCGTATCGCTGAAGGGTCGGGTCGTCGTACACCGACAAAAACTCGGGCATAATCTCGCTGTCCAGATGCCCGGTGAAGGTACGGCCTTCGGCGTCGTCGCGCTGCCGTTCCCCCTCCAGGCGGTGGCCCAGCGCTTCGTGAAACAAAACCCCCGCCGCCTGCGGATCAAGCACCGCCGGGCCGGTAAACGGATCGAGCACCTCCGCTTCACGCAGCGCCTCCAGATCGGCGATCATCTGATCGACTTCTTCGCGAATTGTCTCCTCGTCGGGCAACTCATCGCCGTCGAGGGCATAGAACTGGCGGCTGTTTTCCAGCAACATCCCGTCGTCGGCGCGGGTGAACGCCTGAGCCTGCACGGAGTAGATGGTAAACTCATCGATGATGTCCGTGCCCTCAGAGTTGACCAGGTAGCGCACCTGGCGCCGGGCGCTGACATCCATCTTCGCGTCCATCAAGAACTCGTGCTCCCGCATCTCGGCGGTCACATCTCGCACCAGTTCACGCCACTGGGGCTTGTCGATCTGAAGTGGTCGGGGCTCACCGCGATACTCACGGGGGTCTTCTTTTGAGAAACTGGGTACCTCCAGGTCCTGGTCGGCCTGATAGACTGCCCCGCCACGTTTGGTCTGGTAGTCGCTCAGCGCCCGTTTGTAGGTCTCGTCGGTTAACAGCCACAGCGCCCCCCGCAGCGCATCGACGTCGGAGTCGATCGGCTGGATGCGATCGGCGCGAAAATCTCCGGTGCGCCAGCTCTGGGCGTCAACATCTGCAAAATTGTCGAAATCGTAGTCGCCGACCCGGGTTTCGACGTAGGCGTAGCGCTGGCGGTCATGATCCTCGCCAACGAGTGCTCCGTAGCGCGCCGAGACGTTGTAGCGTTCCTCGTCGCGCAGGTGGTAGGACAGAAAGTAGGGCGTTTCATAGTCATCGATCCTCAGCCGCTCCAGGGAACGTTGAAGCTCCTGGTTTAGAGCGGTCGCGATCTCTTCGCGCTCCTCCTCGGTGGCGACCATCAGATCTTCTTCCAGATCCGGTGTCGTCGGCGATGCCGCACAGCCCATCGCCGCCACCAGCGCCGCTGCAACCAGTCTAATATCAAACAATTTCGTTGCTTTCGGTGTCATCCAAACTCCTGTCTCACCTGAAACACGCCCGGGCTGCCCGGGCGTGTTCGCTTCAGATTTGCCACCGATCTCAGCGGCGTTGTTCCACTTCTTCGAGGCTTGTCGGATCATCGTCCTCACGCTCGCGGATAAACTCCGCCTCCCAGGGACCGGCTCCCCGTCGGTCTTCATTGTACCCCCACTCTCCGACCAGACGTTGATCATCGCCCTGGCCTTCAAGCTGCAGATAGCCCTTCCCACTCATATCCTGTCGTGCCCGCTGGCGATCACCGGGCTCGTGCCAGGAAAACAACAACAGATTGCCGTCGACTTCCCCTTCGATCGAACCGCCTCCCCCGTACATGTACACCCCTTTGACCTGGTCGCCGTCCTGGTGCAGGTACATGTGGTCGAACTGTTCGGAGTGCCACAACCCCGAGAAACTCGACCCCTCCGGCATCGGTTCCGCACCGGGCACTCCGCCGAAGCCCTGGCAGGCGACGGTCATCATCATTGTGCCCGCTACCGCTACCAGAACCAACAGCAATCCGATCGTCTTTGCTTTCATCGCTGACCTCATCAGTGACGTCGTCGTCAATTGCGAACCAACATGGGAATCGAAACCCTGTTCAGTCATCGTATGCGGCTGCCGATAGTTCATCGTGATCCGAAAGATCCCGGCGTAGAATACGCCGCGTCTCAGCATCCGCCCGCGACAACAGCCCCCGGAGAATATCGGAAACGCGCTCGTTTTCCAGCAGCAGTTCCCACTCCCGTGGTTTCAGATAACTGATCCGTCGCCCCTTCTGCTCGACAAACACCAGCCGTACGGTAACCCGCTCGTCGGTTTCTTCAACCGCCTCCAGACGCACCATCGAGGGGTCCTCAAGCGCCAGCAGATCCTCCTCCAGGCTGTGGAGATGTCGATACAGCCGCATCGCCCGCTTGACCTGTGGGTCTTCGTAGGCTTCAAAATTCTTGTTGCGGCTAAACTGCACGTCGTCATCGCGGAGCAATCGACGTACGATGCGATAGGTCAGGTCCATGACGAACAATGGGGCGACAGTCAGTGGCCAAGAGGCCTTGCGGCACTGGTAGATAGTACAACGCCGGCTGCCGCGTTGGCCATTCCGTCCGATCATCGCCACACGTGGATATCGCCGAGCCCCTTGGAGTCTCGGAACCGCTCCAGGCGTTGGAGCAACTCCTCGGTGATAATCATGTCCCGGGGAGCCACCGGGATACCGTGGGCCGTCTCCAGCGGCCGGGCAAGCACCATGCCCGGTTCCAGACTGTCGAAATCGACGATCATCTCCGTGCCCCCGCGGGGATCGATCTGGTGGCCCACCAGGGTGCGGAATTTTGCGACAAGCTCCGGGTCGAAGCGCTCGCCGGCGCCGGCCTGCAGCACTTCCAGCCCCTCCTGCACCCACTCTTCGTCATCATCACCGGGTTTGCGGGCGGTATGTACCTGCTCGAAGAAACTGCAGATCGCCAGCACCTGGCAGGCCTGAATAAAGTTGTCGGTCAGCGGCTTATCCCCTTCGCCCGACGATGGTTGCCCGGGCTGAAACCCCGGATCGTCATACCGACGCAGGTAGTGCAAAATCAGCCGGCCGGCCTGGTTGAGCGCCGACACATGGCGGATGGTCTGCTGGCCCAGCAGCGGATGGAACTCCCAGGTGGCCTGCTCCTCGGCATCAAACTCTTCGATCGGCTTCTGAAACAGCGACTCCGGAGCATTGATCAACCCGATCCAGTGCAACAGCGCCGCTCGTTCGAGCTGGCGTACCATCTCCCCTTCCATCTGAAGCTGCTTGCCGAACATGCGCACTTTTTCGGCCGTACGCTGACAGTGCTGCACAATGTGGGTCCCGCCCAACTCCATGATCGACAGCAGCGCATTGATCATCCCGTCGAAGCTCTCCTGGAGCTCAGCGTACAACTCGTCGACTTCCTGTTTGCTTTCGCGCACCTGACGGGTGCGCTTTTCGACGCGCTGTTCGAGTTCGTCGTTCAACCCCCGAAGCTGCCGGTTCAGATCGCGCAGTTTGGTATTCTGGGCCTCGATGTGCTCTTCGTACCGGTCCTTGGCGATGCGCAGCCTGTGTTGGTCGATGGCCATCTCGATGGTTTGCAGAAATTCGTCGTGATCCCAGGGTTTGGAGATAAACCGGAACACCTCTCCCATGTTGATGGCTCGAATGGCCGTGCTGACCTCCCGGTTGCCCGTCAGCATCACCCGGACCGTATTCGGGTAATGCCGTCGCACATGATCGAGAAGCTCAGCACCGGTCATCCCGGGCATCCGTTCATCGGAGATGATCACCGACACCGGCTGCTGGCGAAGAATTTCGCAGGCCGCCTCTCCACTTTCGGCGGTCAGCAATTCGCAGGGATGGTCATCGAGCAGCCGGGTTACAGCCCTCAGAATCTGCTTTTCATCATCGACCACCAGCACCTTTGGTGGTGCATCGTCGTTGTCACTGATCAGATGAAACTGGGAGTCCGCTGTGTCCGCGACCGACATCTCTGGTATGCCCGAAGGCCCACTGCCGGCAGATACGTCTAGGATTTCGCTGGTACTTTCTTCGAGGGGCATCGGCAACTACTCCAAATTCGACTGCCAGATTACTGCTGTTGCAAAACACCGGTGGGACACCAACGAGTTAAGCTTAGCTCGCCTTTCTGGGCCGATATTGAACCGACACCAGGGCCCGCACACCCAATGTTGTGTCTGAAACGATGTGGTCAATGCGCCAGCGTCAAATTCACGAGGGGAGTCGGTTGACCGACCATTCCAACAGCCCATCGTCTCTACTTGTCCTCTGCACTGCGTTGCGCCAGGCGATGACACAGGTGTGCTGTACCTGCCGGCAGTGCCGTCGTCAACAACACCACTCCCTGACAGGCCAGCGTCCAGCGAGCCACGCTCGCCATCGTCGTCTCACCGCCGGCGACGAACTCCGGAAGAAGAAAGAATTCGGCCACGATTACCGCCACGCTTCCGGCGACCACCAGCATCGGGAACAACGTCCAGCCCATCGCCAGACGTCGGTTTCGCACCCGGCCTGTGGCCCGACAGCCCACAAGCCCCCGGATGCACACAAACAGCGCAAACGCCAGTGCACCGGCACCGTGAGCGGCCACGATGGCCCAGCCCCACTTCCAGAACACCGGGTTTTCGGGCATATTCAAAAAGACCCAACCACCGGCGATCAACATCGCCATGCCCGGGACCACCGTCACGGCGACCATCAACGTCTTCAGCACCCTTGAGTGCGTCCACAACAGCGCCGCCCAGCTTCCCCAGGTCAGGCTCAACACCGCTGCGATCGCCGACATCACCAGCCACTGCGACTGCTCCCAGCCCAACAGCAGCTTCACCGAGCCCACCGCCACCAGGGCCATGGCGGTCATGAACAGTGTGGCCAGAATCCACAGAGCCGATTCCCCAAGTGCAGACGGTGTTTTCGTGGATTCTTCGGTATTCATAGCAGCTCTCCGAGGGCTTGTTTCGTTGATCCCGGCATCGTAAACATACTAACGAGTCTGGCCCTATAAAGCGAACATTTCCTCCTCGCCTCCAATTCCTCTCAGCACCGTAAGTGGTTGAAATGAATACTCGTCACGCCGTGATTCTGGCCGCCGGCTACGGCAGCCGCCTCAACCCAACCGAAGGCCACAAGCTGCTGGCGACCATCGGTTCGCGCCCCCTTCTGGAGCATCACCTGGCCAATTTTGCCGCTCTAAAGGTCGACCGGGTGGTAGTGGTCACGGGGTATGAAGCCGCCGATCTTCGGGAGGCGGTCCATCGGTTCGATCCGCCGGGATCGATGGAAGTGCAGTGTGTGCACAACGACGACTTCGACGCCGGCAACGGCATCTCCGTGCTCACCGGAGCCGACGCCCTCGGCGATCCGCCCCCCCCGTTCTGGCTGACCATGAGCGATCATCTCTTCGAGCCCGGGCTATTCGACGGGCTCAACGCCCGCATCGGTGCGGTCATCGACGAGCGCACCGAGGGGGTGCTTCTGATCGATCGGAAGCTCGACAGGATCTTCGACATGCCCGACGCCAACAAGCTGCGGCTCGACGGTGAGTTCGCCATCGGCAAGCAGCTCGACGAGTTCGACGCCGTCGACATCGGGCTGTTCTGGTGTGGGCCAGGGTTTGTGGAGGCTCTTCGGCGCGAGAAGAACGCCCGCGGCGACTGCAGCACCTCCGATGCGGTCCGGCGGCTGGTTAAGGCGGGCCGGTTTGCGTTTTTCGATGTGGGAGAGGCGCTGTGGCAGGACGTGGATACGCCTGCCGCGCGCGAGCATGCTGAGAAGCTGTGGCAGCAGTGGGACTGAGAGGTATGCGAGGGGACCCCTCCGAGCGCTCGCCTCACGGCTCGCGCCCACCTCCCCAGCGAATCTGGGGAGGGAAGCCGTGCAGGTTAGCACCGTGGGTGGTTTTCGACGTGAACCCGATCCGTGGCAGTGCAGCACGGCTTCCCTCCCCCCACGAGGCCACGAGTGGGGAGGTGCCGAAGCGTAGCGAAGGCGGAGGGGCCCCTCGCAGATCAGAAGCGTTACAGATTCTTCCAACCCATGCACACCGCGGTGCGGTCATCACCACCCATGTTCGCCGTCAGTCCCACCGACGGAGTCTCGGGCAACTGGTAGTCTCCACACAGCCCTTTCATCTGCCGGTAGATCTCGAGCACCTGTTTGACACCGGTCGCACCCACGGGGTGGCCAAAGGCGATGAGCCCGCCGCCGGTGTTCACCGGGATCGAGCCGTCGAGCCGCGTCTGTCCTTCGGCGGCCAGCTTCGCGCCTTCTCCGCGATCGGCGAAGCCCAGCGCCTCGTACATCAGGCATTCGGTGACCGCAAAGCAGTCGTGCACCTCGGCGACGTCGACGTCCTCGGGGGTGATCCCGCCGTCGTCGTACACTCGGGAGGCGGCCTTCTTGGTGGTGCCGAGCTCGGTGAAATCGTCGACCCGGCCCAGCGCCCCTGTGGCATGTCCCCAGCTTACCAGCTCGATGCAGTCGCTCTCATCGATGCCGAGTCGCTCCAGCCCCGCCTCGGTGGCCAGAATCAGCGCCGCACCACCGTCGGAGACCTGCGAGCAGTCCGACATCTTCAGGTGGGGCTTCAGCTCTTCGTTGGCCAAAAAGTTCGGGTTCTTCTCGCCGGCCTTCGCCGCATGCTCCAGAGCCATGGAGACCTCGCGCATGTGGGCGTAGGGGTTTTTGTTGGCGTTTTCGTAGGCTTTGACCGTCACGTGCGCGATCTCTTCTTCGGTCGCCCCGAAGGCTTCTTTGTAGTGCTTGGCACGACGGGCAAACATCGCCGGGAAGGTAAACTCGTCGATGTCGCGTTCCTCGTCCCAGTGGGCAGCGCGGGCCAGATACCCGGCTCCTTCTCGGGCTTTGACGGTGGTCTGCACTTCGGCGCCGGCGGCCAATACCACGTCGCTTCCCGAATGCAGCGCATCGACGCCCGAAAGCACGGCCAGCCCGCCGGACGCACAGGCGCCCTCGACGCGGCTGAACGGCTTGCCGTCGAACTTCTCGTCGGCCCGCACCGCCATCGCACCCAGATGCCCCTGATTGGCGAACAGTTGGCCGGCGAAGTTTCCGATGTAGCCCCGGTCGATCTGATCGGCGTCCACCCCGGTGTTTTCGAGGGCCTCCCGGATCGAATTGACCACGTAGTCTTCCAGCGTCGGGTTTTCCCGCTTGCCGAAGTCCTCGTGGCCCTTCCAGATGAAGTCAGGGTGAAATTTGCCGATAAAGGGGGTGAGAGCGCCACCCACCACAAAGATTCGCTGCTTCGGTTTCATCTCAAACTCCTCGTTTAATTTCGTGTACCGTGCCTGGCAACGAATAGGTACATGAGCCGCGTTTTCAACACAACGGTCGAGACGTCGGTGGTATTCGCAGGGCCCCTCCGAGCGCTCGCCTCACGGCTCGCGCCCACCTCCCCAGCGAATCTGGGGAGGAAAGCCGTGCTGCACTGCCACGATTCGGGTTCACGGCAAAAACCACCCGTGGTGCTAATCTGCACGGCTTCCCTCCCCACGAGGCACGAGTGGGGAGGTGCCGAACGAATGTGAGGCGGAGGGGTCCCTCGCACACCAGAAGCCTCACGGATACAACCGCGCCCGCTCCCATTCCCACCCATCACCGACCCGATCGAACCGCCAGCGGTCATGGAGCCGATCGTCGCGCAACTGCCAGAACTCAAACCGCCTCGGCACCACCCGATAGCCGGACCAGAACTCGGGGCGTGGCACCGGCTGGCCGTCGAATTGGTCGCCATACTTCTCGACGCGTTGCTGAAGGGTCTGCCGATCGTCGAGCTGTCGGCTCTGGCGCGACGCCCAGGCCCCGATCTGTGAGCCTCGGGGCCGGGAGGCGAAGTAGGCGTCGGCGGTGTCGTCGTCGATCAACTCTGCGCGCCCGTCGATGCGCACCTGCCGGCCCACAGCCTCCCACAGAAAGCACAGCCCCGCGTGGGGGTTGGCCCTCAACTGATCGGCCTTCGCGCTTTTCAGGTTGGTGTAGAACACGAACCCCTTGCGCCCGAACGATTTCAGCAACACAATGCGGACGGTGGGCCGGGCGTTGCTGTCGACGGTCGCCAGACTCATCGCCGTCGGCTGCGGCTGGGCCGATTCGGTGGCTTCATCCAGCCAGATTCGGAACCAGTCCAAAGGATCGTCCAGTGGTAACTTCGGCATAATTTCTCCTCTCCAACGGTTGGCATCGATGTACCCGTCGGCGCCTTGCGACTTTGGGATCGAGCAGATTGCGATTAGCTTTTGATCAAGGGCGTCGGTGCCGACGCTCGTTGACAACAGTGGCCCCGCGGCAGTCTGGTCTGCTCGGCGATTGCCGAGCTCGCCGATCCCATCGCCGGCTTCAATCGTTGTATCCAGGAGCTTTCGATTTGACGATGGGAGTCGAACCTTGAGCCAGCATCAGACAGATACCGATGTCGCTCCTGAAGAAAAGACCAAGACCAAGAAGCCGCGGCGTTTCAAGGTGATCTTTCACAATGACGATTACACGACCATGGAATTTGTCGTGCAGGTGTTGGAGACCATCTATCATAAGTCTCCGGCCGAGGCGACCCAGATTATGTTGAGGGTCCACAAAAAAGGCACCGGCATCGCCGGGGTGTACACCCGTGAGATCGCAGAAACGAAAGTGGAACAGACCATCGATGTTGCCCGGCGTGAAGGCCACCCGCTGATGGTCACGATGGAACCCGAATGAGACGACACCTAGATGGGGGGATTTAGTCGTCCCTTCGCCGGAGAGTCAGGCCTATGATTCAAAAAGATCTCGAAATCGCACTCTACGCCGCCGTGCGCGAGGCCAAACAGAGGCGTCATGAATATCTGACGCTGGAGCACCTTCTGTATGTGTTGTGCTTCGATGAGACCACCCGGTCGACCCTACGCCACTGCGGGGCAAACCTCGATGAAATCACCCGCGATCTGGACCAGCATCTCGACGAACAGATCGAGCGGCTGCCCTCCGATGCGGTGGCCGAACCGGTGCAGACGGTGGCCTTCCAGCGGGTGATGCAGCGCGCGATCATGCACGTGCGCTCCTCCGGAAAGGACGAAGTCGACGGGGGCAACGTACTGGTGGCACTGTTTAGCGAACCGGACAGCCACGCGGTGTACTTTCTGGAAAACCAGGGCATCACTCGCCTGGACGTGGTCAGCTACATCTCCCACGGCATCTCCAAGCTCGACGACGCCGGCGGCGACGGCGACGACGCCGACTTCCAGGACGACTCTCCCTCCCCCGAGTGGGACGACGCACCCACCGGGCTCGAAGAGGATGACGACGAGGTGCAAAACCCCCTGGAGACCTACTGCTCCAACCTCGTGGAGCGCGCTCAGGCCGGACGCATCGACCCCCTGATCGGGCGGGACGAAGAGATCGAACGCACCGTCCAGGTGCTGTGCCGTCGGCGCAAAAACAACCCCGTGTTCGTCGGCGAACCGGGGGTTGGAAAAACGGCGATCGCCGAGGGACTGGCACGCAAGATTGCCCACGGCGAAGTACCGGAGGTGCTCCAGGACGCCACCATCTGGGCGCTCGATATGGGCGGGCTTCTCGCCGGCACCAAGTTCCGCGGCCAGTTCGAACAACGGCTCAAGGGCGTGATCCAGGCGCTTCGCGACCGGCCGGAGGCGATCCTGTTTATCGACGAAATCCACACCATCGTCGGCGCCGGGGCCACCAGCGGATCGACGATGGACGCCTCCAACATCCTCAAACCGGCGCTCGCAGAGGGCAAACTGCGCTGCATCGGCTCCACAACCCACGAGGAGTTTCGAAAATCCTTTGAGCGCGACCGCGCTCTGGCGCGTCGGTTCCAGAAGATCGATGTCATCGAACCGACCATCGATGAGACCCGCGACATTCTGCGCGGGCTCCAGGGCTACTACGAGGACTTCCACGACGTCGCCTACACCGACGAAGCCATCGAAACCGCCGCGACCATGGCCGCCAAACACATCACCGAGCGGGCGCTTCCAGACAAGGCCATCGACGTCATCGACGAAGCCGGCGCCCGCCATCGCATCCACCGCGAGCAGTTCGGCAACGGCCAGATCGACGTCGACCAGATCGAAAAGGTGGTCTCCTCCATCGCCCGCATCCCCGAATTTCAGGTCGAGGGTTCGGAGCGCGAGCGGCTCGAAAGCCTGGAGACCACCCTCAAGGACAACGTCTTCGGCCAGGACCCCGCCATCGAAGCGGTGGTCACGGCCGTCAAAATGAACCGCGCCGGGCTGACCCGGCCCGACAAACCGGTGGGCAGCTTCGTGTTCGCCGGGCCCACCGGCGTCGGAAAAACGGAGGTGGCCCGACAACTCGCCGCCGGGCTGGGGATCAACTTCCTTCGGTTCGACATGTCCGAGTACATGGAGCGCCACGCCGTCAGCCGCCTGATCGGTGCCCCTCCGGGCTACGTCGGCTACGACAAGGGCGGGCTTCTGACCGAAGAGATCCGCAAGACGCCACACTGTGTACTTCTGCTCGACGAAATCGAGAAGGCCCACCCCGACATCTTCAACGTGCTTCTGCAGGTGATGGACTCCGCGAAGCTGACCGACAACAACGGTCGAGAAGCCGACTTCCGCAACGTCATCATCATCATGACCACCAACGCCGGCGCCGAGGAGATGTCCAAGAATGTCGTCGGTTTCAACCAGAGCATCGACCTGACCAAGGCGACCAAAGCCCTGGAGAAGACGTTCACCCCCGAATTCCGCAACCGCCTCGACGACATCGTCGTCTTCGATGCGCTGCCCCCGAAGATCATCCTGAAGGTGGTCGACAAGTTCATCGACGAACTCGACATGCAGCTCACCGAAAGCGACGTCGACGTCGAGCTCGACGCCGAAGCCCGGCGCTGGATCGCCGACGAGGGCTACGACGAGAAGCTCGGGGCCCGACCGCTGTCGCGGGTCATCCAGGAGAAGATCAAGCGACCGCTCGCCGAGGAAATTCTGTTCGGAGAACTCGAGAATGGCGGCACCGTCCACGTCACCGTTGGCGATGATGATGAACTGACCTTTGAATTCGTGCCCCACCGCCAGCCCGCCGAGGCGACAACCTGATATGACCCGCAAGCCCCTACCCGTCTCCGCACCGGGCAAGCTGTTCTTGCTCGGCGAATACGCCGTACTCGGAGGCGGCCCGGCGCTGGTGAGCTCCGTCGATCGTCAGGTAAGCGTGAATCCTCGCGACGACGACGGCGGCTATGAAGTCCAGGGAGCGACGTTCGACGATCCCCTGCAGCTCCCGCTTCTGATCCGGCAGGTGTTGCGCGAGCAGGAGGGGTTGGACGTCGACATGAACCGGCTGACCGTCGATGTCTCCGATTTTTATCGAGACGACACCAAGCTGGGGTTTGGCTCCTCGGCGGCTTCCACCGCCGCCATCATCGCCTCGACGGCCCCCCACCTGGACGCCACCCGCCGCTTCGAGCTGGGCTGGGAAGTGCATCGCCGTCTGCAGGGCGGGGTCGGAAGCGGCGCCGACATCGCCGCCGCAACCTTCGGCGGCCCCCTGGCATTTCAGCTTCACGACCGCCGCTCGCCGTTCGACGAGTTCGGCCTGCCGGGACTTCCCGGCTCTCCCGAAACCATCGACACCGGCCCCGCGCTCCTTGATCGTTCCGACGCACTGACACCGCCCGACGAGCTGCGCATCTATGCGGTGTGGACCGGCCACAGCGCTCGCACCGTCTCCTTCGTGGACGCCGTCGCCGACGCCGCTGAACGCAACCCCCGCGAAACCGCCACGATCTTCGCCTCCATCGCCGCCGCTTCGACAATGGGTATCGAAGCCGCCCGCGACGACGACGCCAGCCGGTTCGTCGACGCCATCCGCGCCGGCGACCGGGCCATGGAAGCACTGAGCCGACTCGCCGACATCCCCATCATCACTGACGAGCACCGCCGTATCCGCGCCCTCGCTCACACCACCCACGGCGTCGCCAAGCCCTCCGGTGCCGGCGGCGGTGACTTCACGCTGCTCGTCGCCCCCGCCAACGCTCCGATTCCCCGGCCGATCGAGCAGGATTATTTCGTGCTTCCTGTCACACCAACTTGAATCACACCACAAATCCAACTATCAGGGGCTATCCGAAGATATAAATCGACTGCAGCCCCGGACTGGAACATGGTCAACCCTCGCTGTGTGCTGGTTTTGACTGTCGCTCTACTCTGCTTTGCGTGGACCGGAACCGAAGACGCCGTCGCAGCCGAAAGCGAGCTACCATCCGTTCATATCCATCCTGAACTAGGCGTCCAGACCTTCCCGCCCCACACCGCCTCCCGGCTGCAATTGACCAGCCGTATCCGGTTCCACGACCACTGGTTCGGTGACCTGGTGGTGATGACCGGCGGTGTTCACCAGCAGTTTTCCAGCCCCTCGATGCAGGATCACGGCTACGGTGCGGTGGCTTTGGGGCCGGGCTTGTCCAGCGGCGAAACCCCCGATGGCTGGGAGTTTCGGGCCTCACCGCGGTTCACCCACGTGCACCACACCACCTACGAAAACTGGCGCAACAACTTCTGGGCAAACATGGTCGCCGACTCCGACGGAGACGTACGCCACCGCTCCGGCGCCGAGTTGGCCCTCGGTGTAACAGGCCCCCGATTTGGAGAGTTGTGGGACCGGCAGTTCGTCATCAACACCGACGCCGTGGTCAGTTGGCTTCCCACCTCGGACATCATGACCTGGGGCGCCGGGCTGATGGTTGGAATGACGCTGCGCTAGCTGGCTCAGCTATCCGTAAACAGCGCCCGTAGATATTCGCGCTTCATCTTCGCGATATTGGAAACGGAGATCTCCTTGGGGCAGACCGCCTCGCATTCGCCGATATTCGAGCAGTTGCCAAAGCCCTCTTCTTCCATCTGGTGGACCATGTTCTTGACGCGCTGGCCGCGCTCCGGTCTGCCCTGAGGAAGAAGGGCGAGGTGGGTGATCTTGGCTCCCGTAAACAGCGAAGCTGCCGCGTTGGGACAGGCCGCCACACAGGCGCCGCAGCCGATGCAGGCCGCCGAGTCAAAGGCCTTGTCCGAGATCGGCTTGGGGACTTTCACGGCGTTGGCGTCCGGTTTGGGACCGGTTCCCACCGACACGTATCCACCCGCGGAGATGATCCGGTCGAACGCCTCGCGGTCGACGACCAAGTCCTTGATCACCGGAAACGCCTTCGCGCGCCAGGGTTCGATGGTGATGGTGTCGCCGTCGCTGAAGTTTCGCATGTGAAGCTGACAGACCGTCGTCGCCGGTTCCGGCCCGTGAGCCTGACCGTTGACCACGAATCCACAGGTTCCGCAGATCCCCTCTCGGCAGTCACTGTCGAAGGCGATCGGCTCTTTGCCCTGATGGATCAGCCGCTCATTGACCTGGTCGAGCATCTCCAGAAACGAGCTGTGGGGGCTGATGCCCTCGGCGGCATACTCTTCGAATCGGCCCTTATCGTCGGGACCGTTCTGGCGCCACACCCTCAACGTCAGGTCCATCGTCTCGTCAGCCATCTGTACTGCTCCTGAGCATTTGAATCATGCTCCCCGCAAGCGTCAGCGCCGGGGGGAGCTGTCGTGAATGCAACTGAGGGGCCCATCGAAGACCCCATCGTCATTCGTCATTCACTTATAGCTTCTCGTCGACAACTCCACGTTCTCAAACTCCAGATCCTCGACGTGCTTCTCCCATTCGCCCTCGTCCTTGTAGTCCCAGGCGAACACATTGGTGAACTCGTCGTCGTTTCGCGCCGCCTCACCGTCGTCGGACTGGTACTCCTCGCGGAAGTGACATCCGCAGGACTCTTCGCGCTCGGAGGCATCCATCGCCATCACTTCGGCCAACTCCAGGAAATCGGCGAGCCGCCCGGCAACCTCGAGCATCTTGTTGTAGTTGTCCGCCTCGCCAGGAATCTTCACGTCATTCCAGAACTGGTCTCGCAACTCGCGAATTTCTTCGCGCGCCTCTTCGAGCCCCTCTTTGGTGCGGCTGACCCCGACCTTGTCGTACATCAACTTACCCAGCTCCCGATAGATCTCGATGACCGTGCGGCTGCCGTTTTTGCCCACGTCCATCATCTTCTGGATATGCTGGCGGGTCTCTTCTTCGCACTGGTCGAACTTGTTGTGATCCGGGCGCATCGGGTCCGGGCGGTGCCGCGCCAGGTAGTCACCCACGGTGTGGGGCACGATGAAGTATCCGTCGGCGAGCCCCTGCATCAGCGCACTTGCGCCGAGTCGGTTGGCTCCGTGGTCCGAGAAATTCGCCTCTCCGGCCACGAACAGCCCGTCGAGGTTGCTCATCAGATTGTAGTCCACCCACAGCCCGCCCATCGTGTAGTGCACGGCCGGGTAGATGCGCATCGGCACCTCGTAGGGATCCTCGTCGGTGATCTTTTCGTACATGTGAAACAGGTTGCCGTACTTGTCTTTGATCGCCTCGCGGCCCTGCTCTTCGATGGCATCGCGAAAATCCAGATACACCGCCCGGGCGCCGCCGCGGCCCACACTTCGTCCCTCGTCGCACACATACTTCGCGTTACGCGACGCCACGTCCCGGGGCACCAGGTT
Organism: Myxococcales bacterium; assembly: GCA_007120915.1. Classification (GTDB taxonomy): domain Bacteria; phylum Myxococcota_A; class Bradymonadia; order Bradymonadales; family Bradymonadaceae; genus SLJM01. The sequence continues at coordinate 14,834 of SKMT01000262.1, forward strand.
GCCGAAGGCCGGATAACGCCGCTCCAGGTAATAATCCCGGTCCTCTTCGGGGATCTGTTCGGGGGGCTTGGAGCAGTCCTCTTTGTTCTTCGGCACCCACACGCGCCCGTCGTTTCTCAGGCTCTCGCTCATCAGCGTTAGCTTCGACTGATAATCGCCGCTCTGCGGAATGCAGGTCGGGTGGATCTGAACGTAGCAGGGGTTGGCGAACATGGCGCCCCGTTTGTGGCATCGCCAGGCCGCCGTGGCGTTGGAGTTGAACGCATTCGTCGACAGAAAATACACCCGGCCGTACCCGCCGCTGCAAAGCACCACCGCATCCCCGGCGTGCCGCTCCATCTCACCGGTGACCAGGTTGCGGGTGATAATTCCGCGGGCTTTGCCGTCGACTACCACAAGGTCCAGCATCTCCCGGCGCGGATACATCTGAACCTTGCCGCGCTCTACCTGCCGCTGCAGCGCCTGGTAGGCGCCGAGAAGAAGCTGCTGGCCGGTCTGGCCCCGCGCATAAAATGTCCGTGATACCTGAGCGCCGCCGAACGAGCGGTTCGCCAGCTCTCCGCCGTACTCCCGGGCAAACGGTACGCCCTGGGCGACAGCCTGGTCGATGATGTTGCCGGCGACCTGAGCGAGCCGGTAGGTGTTCGACTCACGGCTTCGGAAGTCCCCACCCTTGATGGTGTCGTAGAACAGCCGCCAGATGCTGTCGCCGTCGTTCGGATAGTTCTTGGTGGCGTTGATTCCACCCTGAGCGGCGATGGAGTGAGCGCGGCGCGGGGAGTCCTGGATGCAGAACGATTTGACGTTGTAGCCCAGCTCGCCCAGCGTAGCCGCCGCGCTGGCACCGGCCAGCCCGGTGCCCACCACGATGATGTTGTGCTTCTTCTTGTTGTTCGGCGCCACCAGCTTCAATTCTTCGCGCCGGTTGTCCCACTTTTTGTGCAGGGGACCATCGGGGACGTTCGGATCCAGCGTCGTCATCTCCAACTCCTTGCGTTTACGACCATCGACTGCCGCTGAGTTTCATATCCACCGGTTACACCGGCGGCGGCAGGTCGACAAAGTAGATGTACAGCGGAATGCCCATGAACCCGACTGCCAGCACCACGGCGACGAAAAACCCGATGGCATAGATCGCCTTCGACCACTCCGGTTTCATCGCTCCCAGCGACTGCAACGCGCTCCAGAATCCGTGGCGCAGGTGAAATGCCAGAAACACCATACATCCCACGTAAAACACTACCCAGAACGGGTCCGCGAACGCTTCGTGGACCATGGCATACAGGTTGGTGGCCTCCTGCCCATCGACCTCGGTGGTCTCTCCGACGAAATCTTTGCGCACCCGGAAATGCCAGATGTGAACAATCAGAAAGAACCCCAGCACCACGCCGCTGACGATCATGTTCTTGGAGGCCAGACTCAGTCTCGACGGGCCCCCTTTGGTCTCCGTGGACTCATCGTAATCCTCAGGTCGGGCCTTCCGGTTTTTGATCGCCGTGGTGATTCCCCAGCCGATGTGGATGAGGATCACCGCCAACAGCCCCAGCTCGATGACGTACAGAAATGGGCCCATCGCCTCGAAACCGGCGGCATAGCGGTTGAACGTCTCACCGCCGTCCGGCACGTACAGCGTCAAATTTCCCAGCAGATGGACGATAACGAACAACACCAGCGCGATGCCCGAAATCGACATCACGAACTTGCGTCCCACCGGTGAAGTTAGCGCTTTTTTCAGTGGTATCATTCTATCACTCCGCGACTTCTGACATCCGCGTAACTCAGCGGCGCAGAGGCTTAACACGAAACGCCAATGGCCGAAAGGCTTCGGCTTGTCTCATGTGGTGGGTGTTAGGTGGTCGGTGGTCGGCGGTGGACGAGCATAGGAGTTAGGCCTCGACGAGGATCTCCCCGGCCGGCTCTCGGAGGTTGTACCGCGAGCTCATCGCTCGTCCGTAAGCGCCGGCATTGGCCACAAGAAGCACATCGCCCTCTTGCGGTTCGGCGAGCCGTCGGGCGTGACCCAGCACGTCACCGCTCTCGCAGATCGGTCCCACCACCTCGTAGAATCCATCTGGTTCGTCGTCGATTTTCGACAGATTGACGATCCCGTGGTGCGCTCCGTAGAGGGCGGGTCGGATCAGCGAGTTCATCCCGGTGTCGACACCGACGTAGTGCAGATTTCCTTTGGACTTCAGTTGGGTGACCCTCGCCAGGAGGACCCCGGCCTCCGAGACCAGGTAACGCCCCGGCTCCAGCCACAATTCCAGCCCCGGGTTCGCCTGTTTGAACGCCGCCAATGCCTGGTCGACCTCTTCGAGCTGAAGGGGGCTGTCTCCGGGCCTCTCCGGCACGCCGAGCCCGCCGCCGAGGTTGAGAATCTCGACGTCATCGAACCAATGGCGCTGCGAGTTGAGAAACTGTGCCGTTTCCGACCAGGTGCCCGCCTCGGTCACTCCACTTCCCACATGGGCGTGTAGCCCCACCACCGTCACGTCGTGCTCGGCGGCCAACCCCGCCAGCTCTTCCAGCTCCGACGGGGCGACCCCGAACTTCGAGCGCGGCCCCGCCGTTCGCACATACCGGTGGTGGCCCCGGCCCTGCCCCGGATCGATGCGAACCAGCACTTCTCGTCCCTCAAACACCTCCGGCCAGGCCCGAAGCGGGTGCAGGTTGTCCAGTGTCACCATCGCCCCCGCCTCGTATCCTGCTTCGTACTCCTGACGTGACGCGAAGTTGGGCGTAAACAACAGCCGCTCGTCCTGCAGATCGTCGAACGTATCCTCGACCCGTTCGAGTTCTCCGGGCGACACGCACTCGAACCCGAGCCCATGGTCGTGAAACCGGCGCAGAATATCGGGGTGTGGATTGGCCTTGATCGCAAAGAAGACCCGATCCACCGACTCCATCCCCGTCAGCGCGTTCGCCTGCCGGTCCAGCGTCTGCTGGTCGTAGGCGAAGGTTGGCCCATTTTGTGCTGCGATGTCGCACAACTGTTCGGCCCGCCCGCGCCACCATGCCTTCTCGAACCACCGGGGCCCTTCGGCACCGACCAGAGCGTTCCAGCGTGGGCCGAACACCTCGTCCTCCCGCTGCTCGGCGAACAGAAGCTGATGGAGCTTCTCGACGAGCCGACCGGCCTGGTGTTCGTCCACCACCAGCGAGAAGTTCAGGTCACTGGCGGCCTGTGACACCAGATGGATCTTGTGTTCCTCGAACACCTTCAGCGCCGGGCCGAGCTGCGAGAGGTTCGACCGGATTTTGGTGCCCACCAGGCTGACCACGCCACAGCCGTCGACGAGTTCGGCGCTGCAGACCTCGTTAAGGTCACTGACCACTCTATCGAGCACCTCCGGCTGCAGCGCGTTGGCCGTCGGATCGAGCGTGACCGTGACGTTCGACTCCGAGGTCGCCACCAGATCGATGGACAACCCGTGGTGTTTGAAAATCGCAAACACATCGGCGAGAAACCCCACCTGCTGCCACATCCCCAGCGTGTCCATCGACACAGCGGTGATCCCCGTCTTCGCCGAAATCGCTTTGACCCGTCCACCCTCGTCGTCGACCGCCGAAACGGTGGTACCGTCGAGCTCCGGGTGCGGGGTGCAGCGAATTTCCAGCTCGATGCCCTGCTCGCGCACGGGCCGGATGCACCGCGGGTGCAACACCGTCGCCCCCATCGTCGCCAGCTCCTGGGCTTCGTCATAATCCAGGTGTCTCAAGAGCCTCGCCTGCGGAATCTTGCGCGGGTTCGCAGTAAACATCCCCGGCACATCGGTCCACACCTCCAGCTTCTCGGCGCCAATTTTCGCCGCCAGATAGGCCGCGGAGGTGTCCGATCCCCCGCGGCCCAGCAACACGGTGCGACCGGCGTGATCGGAGGCGATGAACCCCTGCGTCAGAAGCACTGACTCATCGCGGTCGTCGAGCCGCGTGCGAAGATCGTCGTCGTAGTCGAACGGACAGGAGGCCGACAAAAACTGGCGGTGCATCGGCTCATGCGATCGACGCTGAGCCGTCAACATCTCACGGGCGTCACACCAGCCGGTTCCAACCCCCTGTTCGTTGAGAAATGCCGCCCCCAGCCGCGTCGACATCAACTCGCCGAGCGCCATGATCCTGGCGTGCAGTGACGGGCTGACCTCCTCGACCAGCGCCGCCCCCTTTGAGAATTTGTCGAGTTTCTCGAAGTACTCTTCGAGCAGCGCTTCACCGTCGACCTGCAGCGCGTCGCCCAGTTCCAGATGGCGTTCTTTGATCTTTTCGACCACCTCTTCGTGCTCGCCGCGCACCGCCAACTGAACCACCGATTCGAGCTGATCGGAGATCCCGCTGACCGCCGAACAGACCACCAGCGGGCGCCGACCATCGTCGACCAACTGCTGTACCTGATCGGCGATGGTCTCCCATTTTTCGCGCGACGACACACTGGTGCCGCCGAATTTCAATACGATCCAGGCATCGGTGGTAGGCATCGCGCCTCCGGGGGGATGAAGTCAGAGATTTCGACCGGTGGAAATAACCGCAGCGGTGGGTCGTTGTCTAGCGGGGAGGGGGCAACACGAATCACAGAGGCCCATTCGCACCTCACAATCCTCTTGACGCACCCCGCCCTCTTCGCTACCTACATCCGCCGCGCCGACGTAGCTCAGTGGTAGAGCAGCTCTCTCGTAAAGAGCAGGTCACCGGTTCGAGTCCGGTCGTCGGCTTTTCCCTGACAACTATCGCCACACGAGCCCATCCACCTGCTGCCCGCAGATGGATCGGGCACGATAGCGTCCCTGCTATCGGCAGTAGGTTTTTCGCGCTATCGGCAGTAGGTTTTTCGCGCTATCGGCAGTAGGTTTTTCGA
>SKMT01000562.1 GCA_007120915.1 Myxococcales bacterium
CCTTTTCAGCGTTTCGTGTCCAGTTTCCGCGACCAGCGTTCATGTTCCGCGGCCCGCGTTCATGTTCCGCGGCCCGCGTTCTGCCCTCAGCGCTCCGCGCCCCAGCGCCTCCGCGCTCCGCGTTCAGCGCCCCAGCGCCTCCGCGCTCCGCGTTCAGCGCCCCAGCGCTCCGCGCCCCAGCGCCCAGCGTCCCGGCGGACAGCGCCGGCGTTGCCTTCGAATCGAGGGGGTTTGGTCGCCGGTCGAGGGGAAAAACGTTCCAGATCTCGGATTTCGGATTCACTTCAAAAACTGCCGCAGGCAGTACTTTCCAGATCTCGGATTTCGGATTCACTTTCGCTTTTAGTTCTACTTTCCGTCATCGAGGTTACGCGCAATCCGTGAAGGTCGCACGTGAATCATCCGACGAAGTAAAAGTAGAAGCGAAAGTGAATCCGAGATCCGAGAACCGGGAAGTAGGCGCTGGGGCGCTGGGCGCTGGGTGCTGGGCGCGGAGGCGCGAAACGCGGAAGCGAAACACGGAGCGCGGAAGCGAAACGCTGACCACGAAAACTAAACGCGTAACGCTGAAAAGGTCGCGAAGATGAAGCGAAACCGCGAAGATCGTGACCTCTTCTGGCCTCACGGTGCCCGGTGTTTGATTTGCTGGCCTCACGGTGCCCGGTGTTTGATTTGCTGGTCTCATGGTGCCCGGTGTTTGATTTGCTGGTCTCATGGTGCCCGGTGTTTGATTTGCTGGCACCTGCTGCGGTGGATGAAGTCGTCGGACACCGAAGACCACCCAAACTTCGCGATTTCGCTTCATCTTCGCGACCTTTTCAGCGTTTCGCGTCCAGTTTCCGCGACCAGCGTTCATGTTCTGCGGCCCGCGTTCTGCCCTCAGCGCTCCGCTCCCCAGCGCATCAGCGCTCCGCGTTCCGCGTTCCGCGCCCCAGCGCCTCCGCGTTCCGCGCCCCAGCACCCAGCACCCAGCGCCAAGCGCCCAGCACCCAGCGCCCACCCGGGGTTGTTGTGCCTCGGAGCGCCGTCTATGATGGCGACAATCAAACCAACCGAGGTATCCACACAGCCCCCTGTGCGCAGGGGGTTCTGTCTGCCTCGGTCCCTTATTCAGGAGGCTTATTATGATTCTTGTGACAGGCGCAACTGGAACCATCGGCTCCGAACTGGTGCGACAGTTGGTCGGCAAAGACGAACCCGTCCGTGCATGCATCCACGTTCGGCCGCTGGACATCGATGGGGTTCAGACCTGCAAGATCGACTTTGACGAACCGGAGACACTTCCCCCGGCCCTGGAGGGAGTCGATACTCTCTTTCTTCTCTCCCAGGAAGTGGTCCACGAAAAACCGATGGTCGACGCCGCCATAGAGGCCGGCGTACAACGGGTGGTGAAAGTGTCGTCTTTCAACGCGGAGACCGACACCTTCATCGTCGGTCAACACCACCGAGAGATCGAACAGCACATTCAAGAAAGCGACATGACATGGACGTTTCTGAGGCCCAATTACCAGATGCAGAATTTCGTCACCATCATGGGCGACGAGATACGCAACGAAGATGCCTTCTATGACTCGATCGGCGATGCGCGGGTGAGTCATATCGACGCTCGAGACGTCAGTCAGGTCGCCGCGCGGGTACTCACCGAGTCCGGTCACGAGAATCGAGCCTACGAACTCAGCGGTCCCGAGGCCCTGACCCACCACCAGGTGGCAGACGAATTATCCAGCGCCCTTGGGCGACGCATTCAGTATGTGGAATTGGATGATGAACGCTACCGGCAGCGCCTGCTCTCACAGGGGGTTCCCGAGGAGTTCGCCGGATATCTGGTCGACGTCAATCGTCGCAATCGAAACGGCGAGACCGACGACCACATCATTACCGACAGCGTCCGCAATATCCTGGGTCGAGAACCGACATCGTTTTCTCAGTTCTGTAAAGATTACGCGCCGCAGCTTGGCGGATGACCGAGGGGCGCACCCCGTGGAGGTTGCTCCTGAGTCATCCGACGGGAGCAGAAGCGGGTGCCGGGGGGAGCGTTCCAGAGCACACCCGGTCAGTCTTACTCGACCACAAAGGCACCATACATCCCATTGGCGCGGTGGTTGCCCACGCTGCAATAGTACTCGAACTCACCGGCCTCATCGGCCGTAAATTCAATGCTCTCACAGGCATCTATAAGCTCAGATGAGGCCACATCGAGCTCGTCGATCACAAAATCGTGGTTGCCGTCGATGACACAAAAATCAACGCCGATCTCGTCGCCTTCCTCCACGGTAATCGTGGGGTTGTCGTCCTCCTCGCCTGCCACGATAAACTCTCGGCCCTGGGCTTCAATCTCGAGATAGACGTCGTAGTCATCGGGATTCAGGCCGTCTTCGTCGTTATCGATCTCAGCGTCACCACAACCAACCAGGGTAACCATCAACGACGCCGCCATCGTCAACGCGCACACCTTTTTGAATGTCACAGTCGAAAAGACGTTCATATCTGCCCTCTGGGTGAATCATCGGAGTGGGTAGTTGTAGAAGTTCTCTGGGCTGCGATTTCACGCAGCCCACGCGTAACTGCGCGGTCTCATCGGTCAAGCCCTCTCCCCACATATTTCGAGATCCATCGCCCGGCTTCCGAGACACTTGCATCGGTGGTGTAGTTCCATTGATCTGGGATGCCCTGGAGCGAATCGATGGAGAGTGTGGACATGACGGACGTGTTTTCAGAGTGGTCGATGAGGGCGGTGGTGTCGCTGATGATGGTGGCATGTGCCCTCGGCTGTACGACACCGACGACGGCGGATGATGACCGAACGGGCTGGGATGGCAGTTTCGTCGACGAGGCCGACGGCTACGATCTGGGCTACCGGTTTACCACGGATGTAGCCGACGCGGCGGCGATGAACGTGGAGATGGTGATAGCGCCTTCGGATCGGCGCACCACGGAGTTGCTGATCCCAAGCCGGTGGGCGAACGTCGACGACTACCATGACGGCATCGTCGACATTGAGACGCCTCAAGACGACGTCGACGTTGTGGACCAGGAAGAGGAGCCGCCGCTGGTCAATGTCATCCGCGTTGAGCACCCGCCCGGCGAACCGGTGGTTGTGCGCTATCGGGTCGAACAGAGGTTCGACGGCGATCCGGGAAGCGACCGGTTTCGCCCCTCCTTCGGCGACGACTACTTCGAGTTCATCGGCCACGCCGCCATCGCTGTGCCCGATGTCGACCATCAGATCGAACGGTCCGTGCTCTTGAGCTGGGAGGGCATCGGTGAGGAAGCGCTCGCCAACAGCCACGGCGTCGGTGAGCGTCGGCAATCGATCGACGTCGATCTTCGCACTCTTCTGCACGCCTTCTACCTGGGAGGGGATTTCGAGCTGATCGACGCCGATGTCGACGGTGCGCCGGTACACATCGCCGTTCGCGACAGCCTGTGGGAGTTCGAAGGCGACGAACTCGCCGGGCACATCGCCCGGATCATCGACGAGCTTCGCCGCTTCTTCGACGACCCCGGCGCCGACCGGGTATTGGTGATGCTGATACCCTTCGGAGAGTGCTGCAACACGTCGGGGACCGTGCTTCACAACGGTGTGATCCTGCAGTTGCATCGCGACGCGAAACTCGACGACATCGCCCTGCAGTCGATGATCGCCCATGAGGTGTTTCATCTTTGGAACGGCGAGATTCTTCGCCGCGTGGAGCCGAAGCAAAACTACTTCTGGTTCAGCGAGGGGTTCACCGACTTCTACGCACCGCGCATTCTGTTGCGCGCCGGGATGATCGACTTTGCGCAGTACGTCGAGCTGCGCAACCGCACGATCACGGAGTACAAGTTTTCGCCGGCCCGTCAGGCGTCGAACGAACAGTTGGCCAGCGGGTTCTGGGACAGCCCGGCGCTGGGCCAGATGCCCTATCTGCGCGGAGAGCTGTTTGCGCTGTACTGGGACGGGGCGATGCGCGCCGATGACGACATCGATCAGACCGTCGACGATGCGATGATCACCCTCGTGGAGATGGCCCGTCGAGACGGCAGCCGGTTCTCCACGGAGCTGCTCCTGGAGGTGGTCGAACCGTGGTGGCCGCAGGCAGCCGAACAGCTACAGTCGGTGATCATCGACGGCGGTGACGTCGAACTGCTCGATGATGCCCTGGGCCCCTGTGCGTCGCTGCAGGATGTCGAGGTGGGCCCGGCGGAGTTTGGCCTCGACGTGGAGGCGACGCTGGCGGCCGACCGCATCGAAGGCGTCGACCCGGAGGGACCGGCCTACGAGGCGGGGCTTCGCGACGGGCAACCCGTCGAGTCGATTCGGGTCTCCATCGTCTCCGGCATCGCCGTCAAACCCCTCGATGTGGCTGTCGAGTCGGAGGATGGCGAAGTCATCGAGGCGTCGCTGATGCCCGACGAACGGGAGACCATCTCACTGTACGCCGTCGACGAAGAGCGCCTCGACGACGACCCCGACGGCTGTCTGCAGTGGTTCGACGGGCACGGCGGTTAGCAACGTTCCAGCTCTCGGATTTCGGATTTGCTTTTACTTTCACTTTCGTCATCGACTCTACGCGCAACCCGAGGAGGTCGCCCGTAAATCATCCGACGAAGTAAAAGTAAAAGCGGAAGTACATCCGAGATCCGAGAACTGGGAAGTAGACGCCGGAGGCGTGCCCCGGCCGCTTGATCAGTACAGATCAGCACAGACGTTGATATCGCCGTGGTTGCGAGAGACACAGCGGCGGAAACCGGAGCAGTCCTCCGGGCGGTCATCGGGGCAGACCCACAGCTCCGAGGCACACTCCCAGCAGATCTGGTGGTTTCGGTCGTCCGTCTCCTGGGCGGCCTCTTCGAAGGCCTCCTGGCGCTGTTGGAGCATCGCCTCCAGTTGTTCTTCTCCGATTTCGGCGGCGTGCACCCGCATCTTCATCTCACCGTCGCCGAGGTCCGTGCTCAGATCGTCGCCGACTCCGGCGAAGAGGTTCACACTCTGTTCGCCATTGGTCTCCGGGCAACGAAGACTGGCGTGGCCGGTATGGGCGTCACGGCTGATGTTGCCCTGTTCGCTCTGCGGCTCCATGTTGATGATCCCCCGCTGTTCTTCGCCGTCTTCCAGGGTCTGATTCATCCGGAAGTTCTGGCGGGTCGCCCCATGTAGGCTGCTCCCCTCTTCGAGCGCGAAGGTCAGCATGTAGCAGTTGCCTCGTTGGCCCTCGAACACCAGCGGTTGCACGTCGTTGAGCGACCGCGTCTCTTCGACGACCACCCTGTCGTAGTCCCGGTCGGACTCCATGTCGCTCCACAACTGCTGTTCGAACTGCTCCAGAGCCTCGGCGGCCGGGGCCCAGTCACTGGTCGGCGGGTCGGCGTCGGACAGGTGCAGCGCATGGGCCCAGGCGTTGTTCGTGTCGCGGTCGATGGTCATCACCGCCACATTGCCTCCCTTGTCGGCGACCCGCTGGCGAAAGGCCTCCACAATTTCGTCGTCGTCAGCGTCGCCGATTCTCGACGAGCGAAACAACCCGACCTGCTGGTGCGGATCTTCGGCGGTCGGGAAGTCTTGCTCCAGCGACACCGCCGTCGCAAAGCTGCTCATCCCGGGCTGGTAGATCACCCCATCGGGCACCAGTTGTTCCTCTTCATCCACAAGGTACACCTCCACCTCTTCCGGTGAAGTCGGCTCCATGGTCGGATAGCCTGTTGCTGACGCCGCCGGTTGCTGTGAGCGGATCTCAAGATCGGAGCCGCCGCCGGTACCATCGGTGGCTTGAAGCAGCAGGTGACAGCCCGTGGTCACCAACAGGCTGGCCATCAGTACGGCGGTCATCATCGAAAAAACGGGTCTCATGTTCATCTCGCGGTCCATCTGTTTGTGCGGGCCAAAGGAAAGTCTCCGTTCCGAGGTTTCGACCGGTCAAATACCCGATGCCGGACTCGATTGACAACCCGTTCGTGCGAACGCGAATCACTCTTCGCGGCGGGGGGGCGTTCCAGTCTTCCCGGCGGAGGCAAGACTTCTTAGATCTCGGATTTCGGATTCACGTTCGCTTTTACTTCTGTTTTCCGTCATCGGGGTACGCGCAACCCGTGGAGACTGCTCGTGAATCATCCGACGCAAGTGGAAGTAAAAACGGAAGTAAACCCGAGATCCGAGAGCTGGAACGTTTCTGCTGCTGCATCCGGTGGGCCCCGGTGTTAACAACGGCGAGCAGCGATGGACCCGCACGGTACTCTCGCAGATCCGACGTGGCACATAGAGTCCGATCGGCGCTGCAATGCCATC
>SKMT01000139.1 GCA_007120915.1 Myxococcales bacterium
CTCGGCGTCTCGGCGGTGATCTTGTTGCTCGGATTCCTGATGGCCATCGGGCTCAGTCGTCTTTTGGCCAGGCCGATCGGGCAGGTCACAGAGGCGGCTCAGAGTCTCGCGCGCGGTGATTTCGATACTGCCGAAGAGATGCTTGGTGACGTCGATCCTGAGGCCGCAGAAGAGAGTGCTGACGAGGCGACCCGACTGACGGCAGCCTTCTCGGCGATGACGGCTCGACTCCAGGAGTCACAACAGGCGATCCGGGATTACAACCGAAAGCTCAAGGCCCAGATCGACGAAAAAGAAAAGGCCCGCCGCCAGGCTGAGGCAGCCAACGAAGCGAAAAGCAGCTTCCTGGCCAATGTCAGCCATGAGTTGCGCACCCCTCTCAATGCGATCATCGGCTATAGCGATCTGATTATCGAAGATGCCGATTATATCGGTTGTGAAGCCGTCGTCCCGGACGTCGAAAAGATTCAGAAAGCAGGCAATCACTTGCTCAGCATCATCAACGACGTTCTGGATCTGTCGAAGATCGAGTCGGGCAAGACTGAATTGCACTACGAACAGATCGAAATCGAGGACTTTGTCGATGAGATTGTCGACACTGCCACACCACTGATCGAAGAGAACGACAACGTTCTAGACGTGCAGTTTGATCTCGACGGCGCGCAGTTTCGCTGCGATCGCACCAAACTGCGTCAGGTGTTGATCAATTTGCTGGGCAACGCCGCCAAGTTCACCGAAGCCGGTACCGTCGGCCTGAAGGTCTCGGAACAATCCACCGAGGCCGGTGCGCAATTTGTCTTTGTTGTCAGTGATACCGGAATCGGCATCAGCGAGGACAAGCTCGATGAGCTGTTCGATGCGTTCACGCAAGCTGACTCGTCGACGACGCGCGACTACGGAGGAACCGGTCTCGGGCTGACGCTGTGCAAGAAGTTCACCACTTTAATGAAGGGTGACATCAAGCTGGAGAGTGAGCTGGGAGAGGGAACGACGTTTACGGTGGTGCTGCCCGCAGACCCCGATCAGGTCGCGGAGGACCGTTCGGACCCGGAGGTGATCGACGGGACATCGACGCCGTACCCCGATGCACGCTCCCTGACGAAGACGACGGTGCTCGTCATTGATGACGATCCGACGGTCCATGAACTGGTCGACCGCTATTTTGATGACGAGCAGTTTGAGTTGCTCCACGCCACCGATGGGAAGACCGGCCTGGAGATTGCCGCCTCTCATCGTCCCGACCTGATTACGCTCGACATCATGATGCCGGGCACCGATGGCTGGACGGTGCTCAGCGAACTCAAAGACGACGACGAACTCGCCGAGATTCCGGTGGTGATGATCTCGATGATCGACAAGCGAAAAAGAGGTTACGCGCTCGGCGCTGACGACTACCTGGTCAAACCGATCGAACGGGAAACGCTGATCGATGTCTTCAGTTCATTCGCAACCACCGATGACCAGCGAGAGGTTCTGATCATCGAAGACGAGCCCGATCTTCGCAGCTTCATGGCGCGTTCACTGGAGGCCAACGGCTGGTCGGTTCATACCGCCGAGGATGGTCAAGTCGGTCTCGACAGCCTCGAACAGATTACTCCCCACGTCATTTTGCTTGATTTGATGATGCCCAACGTCGACGGGTTCGAGTTTTATCAGACCATCCAGCGCAACGAGCAATGGCGGTCGATCCCGGTGGTCGTGATCACAGCGATGGACATCGATGAGAAGGTGCGAAACCGGCTCGTCGGTGTCGAGAAAATTGTCGAAAAAACCGACTCCACCTGGTCTCGCGAAGAGTTTATCGAACAGCTCGAACAACTCGTCGAGTCTCGGCTATCAGACGATCCAGCCCCTTCGCTCCCCGTGGAGACGACGGTCAATTAGGGGGCTGTCGCGCACAGCGGCCCCGGGTAATCGTCGACTCTCAGTCCTCGCAGGGCTCACCCTCCGAGACGAGGGTCACTTCAAAGCTCGGCATCAAAATCTCTCCGTCTTTCTCGACGGGGTGGTCGGTGTCTTGGTCGTACACCCCATCTTCAGCAGCGTCCATGTGGACCATGCTGTGGAACAGCTCACCATCTTCTGCGTCGCGCTGAAGTTCGACTTCGATCTCTGTCGTCTCTCCCGGTTCGATGGGAACATAACCAATCATGTCCATATCATCGGTATCCTCATGGACATCAACGAAGCCCGGGCCCGGATCGACATACGCCCGGTCGATGACGACCAGGTCCGCTGCGTCTTCACACAGTTCCTGGTCGGAAACTTCGAGCTCAGCCGTCCAGTCATCCTGCCGTTCGGACTCTTCACCACAGGCGGCGATCAGCACCAGAGCGGCTGTCAACGACATAATGATACGTCTCCTCATGATCATTCTCCTCGGCAGGGAAATCGGTAGATTTTTCCAATATCAGGCTGACCCCAGTCTATAGCATGAAGACGAAAGGGGGACAACAAATCGTGGCGAATGTGACCATGCAATGTGACCATGCCGACAGCAGCAGAACGGGACCACGCCAGTGGTTGCCGGACGGCCCAGTTAGCTCAGATTCTCCTGCAGAAACTCAACGAATACGCGCACCTTCGCTGCCAGATTCACCTCGCTTCCAGTTCGCCATAGAAATCCAAGAACGCAGCGAGCAGGGGGCTTAACCCGGAAATTTTTCCCAGATGTGGTTTGAACCCCGTGCCCCTCGTCTGGAGCCGTCATGCGGGCAGGGCCGATTCCCGGTTTCGAAGCGCCGCAACCGACAGCTTCCCGTCAGCCAGGGCGATTCGGAGAGTCTTGAGATGACGGGATCGACGGGCGTGCTGGCGGAGACGGATGCCGAGGTTCTGGCAGTGCAGGGACCTGTATGATGGTATGATGAGCGTTGACCCTGTCGCCGAGGTTGAGGCGACACGGATGGTGAGTGTCGGTGGAGTTGGCAGAGCATGGAGAGGAATCGCTGTGAACATCTACCTGATACGCCACGCCGAAAGTGCGCCGGACTACGATATCGACGAGTCCGACTGGCCACTGAGCACTCTGGGGCAACGCCAGGCGCAGCGGCTCGCCGGGCTTACCGCTCGTCTGTCGCTGGATGCGGTCTACACCAGTCCATACCGGCGGAGTGTGGCAACGGTGCGTCCCATCGCATCGACCCACGGACTCGATGTCACGGTGGTGGACGACCTGCGCGAAAAGAAGCTGACCGAAGGCTATCTCGATGACTTCATGGTCCACGTGAAGCGGTCGTTTGCCAACCTCGACTATCGGCTTCCCGGCGGAGAGTCTTCAAACGAGGCGCGCAAGAGAGGGCTGGAAGCGCTGGATGAAATCATCGACCGGCATGACCGCGGCGATTCTGTTGTTATCGGCTCTCACGGAAATCTGATCACCTTGATCCTGAGCGCTTTCGACGACGCAGTCGGTTTTGAGCATTGGCGGTCGATGGGCAATCCCGACGTCTTCGTGCTGCGATGTGTCACCGAACCGCACTGGGATCAAAGTGCCGAATTCGCGGACATAAATAAGCGGTTTGTCGACTACGCGCTGCGCTGGGATATGACGGAACTTACGGAGGATGTACCGCCGGTTCAGCAGCTGCGAGAACAAATGAAGTGCGCGTCCACGCCCCGATGTCGGCTCGTCGCAAAGGGTCGGCTCGGCGACCGTCTTCGCCTCGATGTAGCTACCGTCGGTGAGGCTGTCATGCTTCTGAGGGAAGCCGCCGAACAATGCCTTCAGACCGACGAGCCGAAGCTGTGGATCAGCAACTCGCTGCGGCTGGCCGTTGCGCTGCAGTACGCGGAGCGCCACCACGAAGCGCTGGGATGTTTCGAGCGCACTCTGGAGGCGGTTGGTGAACGAGACGATCGATTTCTCGAAGACTTCTGTCTGCAGCACATGGGGAAGTGTCTCGCCGAAGTGGGCCGGCTCGACGAGGCACGCCGGTGTCTGAAATCAGCGCTGGAGTTGCGCAAAAACCGCGGAGATGATGCGTTGGTCAACTCCTCCCGGCGAGCGCTGAGCGTCATTGAATCCTTCGATATTGCGGAGACGAGGTCATGACAGTGGAACCCGACAGGAAAATGCCCAACCCATCGGACCTGCTCGCAGCCATTGCGGTCAATCCGTTGGCATGGTCGTCAGCGCTGACAGCACTCGGTGTTGTTATTGTGGCTCCGGCCAAGTTGGTAGGTGTCATCGTCGGACTCGTCGTTGCGGCGCCGGTCGTCGGTGGCCTCTGTTGGGCTCAGATCAGAGTTGACCATCCCGTCGACAGCGTCACCGAGAGCTACTCGACACAAGAGACGGCGTTTCACTGTGTCGTGGCAGCCATGCTCAGTCTACTCATTTGTGGGGCCGGTCAGGTATACAACCGCCAGTTCATCAAGGGCGTCAGCTTCTTCGTCGCCTCCCTGGTGGGCTGGTTTGTATTTCTGGGGTGGCTGTTCCATCTGTGGGCGGCCGTCGACGCCGCGGTGGTCGCCTGGAAGCGAACCACGCGGGCATGAGTCTGGGGGCGGAGTCACTGGGAGCAGCGCGAGTGACGAGGCGGCGACTTAGAATTACACACCGCGCTCATCAGGATGAGGCGACCGATTATCCGAATACCGCGGCAGTTCGTCGTCGATCTCAAGCCAGTCGAGACCGTCGTCGATGCAGATGTGAATCTTCGGCCGGACTCGACAGGGCTCGTCGAAGGTGCCAATCGTCACCGAATGAAACGACCCGTCGGCGGCTCGGAAATACAGCGTTGAGCCACATTCGCCGCAGAAGTCCCGAGCCCCCGCATCGGTAGTGGCGTGTGATTTCGGCTCCCCTTTCGTCAGCTCGAAATGAGGCGCCTTAACGTGCGCCCAGGCCCCGACGGCTCCCCCCGTACTTCTCCGACAATTCGAACAGTGGCAGTAGCCGGCGTCGAAAATCTCTTCGATGCGGTATCGCACCGCCCCACACAGACATCCCCCGGTATATGCTTGTTCAGCACTCATCGCCGCATCTCCGTCCATGGGCTTCTTGTATTTACTCGACCCTCAGACGGTACGAAACATCGGTCGTTCGTCAATGCTTTAGAGCAAGCTCGTCCGAAAATGACCGACAGTCACTGATCGTCTCTTCGGGAGCGCGTCCTGCCAGGTCGCACAAGCGAGATTCGGCGGGGTCATGCAGTTCGACCCCGCGAAGCTTGCACAGCCCTGGTGCAACGCAGCGGGGGTGATCCACCTTGATCGGTTGTAGAACTCAACGTGGTCGGTGCCGGCCCTGGCCCTTGTCCGGTCCCTGGCCCTGGCCCGATGTTGCTGTGCGTAACCAGGAGAGGTTAAGGCCAACACACAGTTTGCAGGCAGCAACAACAACCGGAACGAGCCAATCGCAAAGGGCGGGCCCGGGCGAGGGCTGGGGCCAGGGAGCCGCGACCGACGGAAACCGATCACACCCCAGCGCAGCAGCAGAATAGAAGCTCCAGTGGCTACTATGGTAAAGGTGGTTTCACGCGGCCACCGAGTTCTTCGGTCGTCAGGTGCAACGGGTATGCATTCCACGAAAGTACTCGGCCCTTTCGAAGTGGGGCGATGCATCGGTATTCTCATCTGTGGGCTCCTAAATGCAGGATGACCGGAGCATCACTGGGCGATCGCCGAATCTGCAAATCACCGACAGTCACCGATCGCCCTGATTTTTGGCGGTCTGGCGCAGATCGGTGTTTTTACCTGTTGGAAAAAATTTGGGGCGATACGAAAGATCGGGGTCCGATTTCTCGACAATAGATATAGAGGGGCACAGGGCTCGCCGCCGCTGTGCGGCCCATGACGATAGATTTTGCCAGGGAGATGCATCATGACACAGCCGAGACGCCACATCGCCGGACAGATCGCCTTTATCACCCGCCGCTGCTCGGAGCGCCGTTTCTTTCTGAGGCCCGACGACTACATCAACCAGTCCATCCCCTATGAGCTTGGACGGGCCGCTGAACGCCACGGCCAGCAGGTCTACGGGGTGATGGCCATGTCCAACCATGTCCACCTCGCGGTGGGCGACACCACGGGAGACCGAAGTTATTTTATGCGCGATTCGATGAGCGGGATCGCCCGGTCCAGAAACCGGGACCTGAACCGGGAGGGCCACTTCTGGGAGAGCGGCTCCTACAACGACACCGTTCTGCTCGACCAGGACGCCATCGAACGCAAGCTGCTCTACACCTGGCTCAACCCGGTGCAGGCCGGGCTTGTGGAGAGGGCCGAAGACTGGCCCGGATTCAAAATCCTGCCGA
>SKMT01000679.1 GCA_007120915.1 Myxococcales bacterium
CTGAAACGTACGTCTCGCCGGCTGACAGCGCTATCTTTCAGTCGCTCCTCGCTTGAGGTACCGCAATGGGTACATCTGCACTCGGATCAACTCAAAGTCTAGTGCTGTCATCTCGCCGGTGCCGCGTTTCAGTTAAATTTCCGTCCGTTTAGCGTGACCGAGTGTAGCGCAATTACGAACAGCTATTTAGAACCGGATCGTCGTGGAGACGCCAGGGGAGCTCAGTTGGGGAGCGACGGTGATCTCGAACTGCTGGCGGTGGCGCCGGGACAGCAAAAACATGGTGGTGTCAAAGCCGAGCAAGAAGAGCCCCTGGAGGGCGACGGCGGGCCCGAAGCCCTGGAGTTGCTCGGAGCCGGTGCGGCGTCCCCGCTCCCACAGAAAGGCGCCGGCGGCGATGTAGCCTGTGTTCAGCCCGGCGTTGAACAGAAGCACTTTCTCGAAGCTGTGGGTATCATCGAGGGCGTCCATCGCGTCGCCGTCGCCCGGATCGGTGGTGGCGGCGTCGCGGTAGCCGAACCCGGCGATGATGGCGTTGACGACGTTCCACATCGCGTTCATCCCGTGGAAGTGGCGCGTCGGGCCGTCGGAGAGAAGAAAGCCGGCGGTGCCAGCTCCCATATTCACCAGCGACCAGCCCAGAAGCACGGACATGCCCCGGCGGTTTCGGTCGAGTCGCTGCCGGTTGTATTGCTCCACGGTCTGAAGCTCGGCGTCGCCGGCGTTGTCGTCGGGCTTGGTGGTCACCGGCGGGTCCACAGGTTCGCCGTCTAACTGGTTGGCGTCGGCGCCGGCGGGCCACAGCAGGGCGGTCAGACCGATGGCGCCGGCGGCAACAGCGGCGGTCTTGAAGAGGTTGTGTCCTCTGAAAAAGGGCATCGCTTCTGGCTCCGAAAACAGGGTTGGGTACCGCTATTCGCAGTCGTCCTGGGAGATGCCGCAGCGCGCGGGCAGATCGGTGTCGTCGCCCAGCCAGCGGTTGCCATCGAAGGTATTGCCCGGACGTTCAAGGTCAACGGCGGTGTTGGTGCCGTCGCCGAGCACGTCGGGGAAACCGAACTCGCCGTGGAACCGGTTGTCGTCGATGACGATGTCGCGATTCTGCATTTTGTAGTCATCGTCGTGGGTTCGACCGCCGTAGATCCCGAACCCGTCGCCGACGCCGACGACCAGATTGTCGGTGACTGTGGAGTCCTGCACGGGAGCGTGGTCGGCGTACTGGGTGATGCCACCGGAGGAGCCGGCGACCACCAGATTACGAGACAGCTCGGAGGTGCCCTCCATGGTGCTGCCTCTGCGAGACATGCTGGAGGTGGAGACGCCGGGGGCGCTGCGGTGCAGCTCGGGCACGTGGTTTTCGATCGCCTGGGAGCCCGGCGTGATGCGGATGCCGCTTCGTACTCCCTCCACGCGGCACCGAACCACTTCGGCGACGCCCTGTACCACGATGCCGACGTTGCCCCAGTTGGCGTCGTCTCGATCGGTTCCGTACTCGGCGTTTTGTCCGTCCACGGTGCACTGCTCGATGGTCACACCGGACACCCCGTCGGCGACGTGGATTCCGTTGGCCGGCCCGTCGGCCTCGATCCGGCAATTTCTGACCGTGACGTCATCATGTTCGACCGTCAGCGCCGGGGCGTTGTCGTCGGCGGACCAGATGATCTCGATGTCTTCGATCAACTCCCCGTCTTGCTGGGAGTGCACCTGGCCCTCCACCGTTTCGAGCGACGCCTCGTCGTCGGCGCCGGTGTGCTCTTCGTACCAGTCTGTGATTTCGTCGAAGTCCTCGGTCTGCCAGGTGTCGTCCCACGATTGCTCATCGTCGCCGCCGGCATCTTCGTCATCGCCGGCGTCTTCGTCGCCCTCGTCGGCGTCCGGCGTTGTCGTTGCATCCTGTTGTGTGGTGGCGTCGGACTCGCCGTTGTGGACGTCATCGTCGACGGCGTGGTTGGCGTCGGTGCTTCCGTCGTCGGTGCAGGCGGGCCCGGCGACGAGCAGCGACGTTGTAAGCAGCGCAAGAAGGTGTAGGCCAATAGAGGATCGCATCATGTCCTGTCGAGGTGATGTCCCGTGGTTAACGTCGATGCTGGCAGGAACGCAGGTTACGACGAATCGAGGTCCAGGTACAGCGGGTCCGCGCTGGTCGCGTCAGCAGTATCTTTGAGGCGGTCGGTTCGTTTTGCTACCGTCACCGAACTGCTCGATATGAAGAGGATGTTCGCCTCGTGAACACCACGTTCCGGTGGTGTTGCATATTATTGAACCAGGAGGAATCTGAACATGCATGCTAGATGGACGACGACGATTCTATTCGCCATGGTCATCGCTCTGATCGGCTGTGGGGAGCCCGACGACGATCCGCCGGCCGAAACGGTTGAGGTGACCGATCACATCGACTCGGATACGACCTGGGAGTCCGATGTGCGCTACATCGTCACCGGTGATTTTGACGTGGACGCTCGGCTGACCATCGAGCCGGGTACCTTCGTTGAGTTCGAGGAGGGGGCGGGTCTGGAGATGCAGTCCGGAGGCATCCTCGTGGCCGACGGAACCGACGAGTCGCCGATCACGTTCACGGGCACCGAAGAGTCGCCGGGGTGGTGGAACGGGTTGTTTTTCGCCGGCTCCGATCATGCCGACAACACGCTGAACCAGGTGGTCGTCGAATACGCTGGAGGAGATTCGCTGGGCGGGGATACCGAGGACTCGGCGGTGATTGTGGGCAACCCGCTCGGTGGCAGTGGAGCGGTGGCGATTACCAATTCGACCATTCGCCACAGCGGCGGCTACGGGATTGTGCTGCCCCTGGGCGCCGATCTGCACGACTTTGAGTCCAACACCATCACGGACAACGCCGATGCGCCCATCCGCGGCGGTGGGATACACCTGCATCACTTCGATGCGGACTCATCGTACAGCGGCAACGGCGAGGATGCGGTGGTCGTCGGGCTATCCGGCCCCAGTGTCAACGATCACGCCGTCGAAAACGAAGACGGTGAATGGGCAAACCTGGATGTCCCCTACCGCATCGGAGTCGACACGCAACTGAACAACTCGGTGCTGACCATCGAAGAGGGAACAGAGTTGATGTTCGATACGGACGCGGGGCTGAGATTTGATGATGGAGGGGGCCTCGATGCGGTGGGAACCGACGACGACCCCATTGTGTTTACCGGCACCGAAGAGTCTCCCGGGTGGTGGAATGGACTGCAGTTTCGCGAGTCGCCGCGCGATAACGTCATCGAGCATGCGGTCGTCGAATACGGCGGGGCGGACTCCTTTGGCCTCACGGAGCCGGCCAACATCATCGTCGGATCAAGCGGTGGCATCACCGTCGTCGATTCAACGATCAGACACAGTTCCGATTACGGCATCTGGATCTCAGAAGATGCCACGGTGAATGACGGCATCTGCGATGACAACGAGTTCAGCGACAACGCCGCCGGGGACTGTGGCGGGCCGGACTAACCCTGTACCGAAGGGACTGTCGGTGGATAGTTAGGGTTGAACTTCTGTCGGTCGTGTACACCTTCGGCGCCGGTTGGGATGAATCATTCGACGATGAAATGACTGTTTCCGAGGAGAACGACGATGACCGAACAGACCAAACTCCAGGAGTCGTACGACAAGCTGCGCCAGTTTCGCGATGAGCTGAAAGTCCAGTTGAACCTGGGCAAAATGGAGGTCAAAGAGCGGTGGGAAGACGCCGAAGAGGATCTTGAGAAGGTGCAGGCTCGGATGAAGAAGCTCGCCGATCGAAGCGGAGAAGAAGCCGAGCGGCTTCGCGGCGAGGCGCGGGAGATGATGGATGATGTCCGCAAGCGCTTCGAGAAGCTGCGCAAGCAGACCTGACCAACGTACACAATACAGCCGACAAGGGCCCGCCATCTGGCGGGTCTTTTTTTTGTTTCAATATCCCCGAGAGCCGAGTGTTCATAGGTGTATGAACTGTCGGTGTTTCGGGGCTAATGCGCCAAGGCGATGGCTTTCTTAGCGACGATTGCGTCGGGCGAAAGGTGTCGTTCAAATGTCTTTGAACAGTAGCGCGTCAGGTGCTACACGGTGCGGGGGCGCCGTGGGCGCTCCAGGGCTTTGTTGACGCGACTGTTGATGAGGATGTGACGCGATGGTTTCCGAGATATTTGATGCATCGGCCTGGGATCAGGTCCCGGGCTTTGAGTTTGACGACATCACCTACCACCGGGCCCGCGACCAGGGGACGGTGCGCATCGCCTTTGATCGCCCGGAGATCCGGAACGCCTTCCGGCCCCAGACGGTCGACGAGCTGTACCGGGCGTTCAATCATGCCCGCCAGCAGCCCGACGTCGGCTGTGTGTTGGTCACCGGCAACGGCCCGTCGCCCAAAGACGGCGGGTGGGCCTTTTCGTCGGGCGGCGACCAGTCGGTGCGCGGCGAAGACGGCTATCAGTACGACGACGGCGACTCCGGGCGGCTCGGCAGGTTGCACATTCTGGAGGTTCAGCGGCTGATCCGGTTTATGCCCAAGGTCGTTGTCGCCGTGGTGCCGGGGTGGGCCGTCGGCGGTGGCCACAGCCTGCATGTGGTCTGTGATCTGACGATCGCCAGCGCCGAGCACGCCCTGTTCAAGCAGACCGACCCGGACGTCGCCAGCTTTGACGCTGGTTACGGGTCGGCGCTTCTGGCCCGCCAGGTCGGCCAGAAGAAAGCGCGGGAGGTCTTCTTTCTGGGCAAAGACTACGACGCCGCGCAGGCCGAGCAGATGGGTATGGTCAATGAGGTCATCGCTCACGAAAAGCTCGAAGAGCGGGCCCTCGAGATCGGCGAGATCGTCAACTCCAAGAGCCCGACGGCGATGCGGATGCTGAAGTACGCCTTCAATCTGCCCGACGACGGGCTTGTGGGCCAGCAGTTGTTCGCCGGCGAGGCCACGCGCCTGGGCTACGGTACCGATGAGGCCGTCGAGGGCCGTCAGGCCTTTCTTGAGAAGCGACCGCAGGACTACTCCGATTTCCCCTGGCACTTCTGATGAGCGCAGCGCACCAACGACTGCTGGGGGTGTTTGCAGATGCCGGGGATCAGCGGGCGGTGTATCGACGCAGCAGCGACGGCGAGGAGATGGTCGCCATCGGCGTGTGCGACCGTGCTGAACCCTCGCGGCGGCGCCGAATCTTCTGGCGGGCCTTCGACGTCGAACGCGACGGAACCGACCGGAGTTGGTCGGGCTTCGAGCGCACTGCGTCGTACACTCCACAGGTTGTGGCGATTCGCCGAGGCGACGACGCCATCGACGTGTTCGGTGACGGGATGCCGGCGCTCGACGACGCTGTCGACGTGCCCCCAGCCGATCTGAGCGGCGGCGCGACGATCACCGAGCGCACACCGCACGACGAGGATGCGTTCGTCGAAGGGGTGCGCCGCGTCGCCGACGAAGGCGCGCTCCCGAAGGCCGTCGTCGCCCGGCGGCTGGAGGTGGTCACAGCCCAGCCGATGGCGCCGGCGGCGATTGTGCGACGGCTCATCGATGCCTATCCGAACTGTACGGTCTTCGCCATCGCGCCCGGCGGTGTGGAGGCGCCGGTGTTCGTCGGGGCGACGCCGGAGCGGCTCGTCGAGATCGACGACGGAACGGTCGCCACGATGGCGCTCGCCGGGACGACCCGACAGGTAGAACATCAGAGCATCAAGGAGGCCGAGCAGGCTCTGCTCGCCAGCGCCAAGGACCGGCGTGAACACCGGTTTGTGCGCGACATGATCGTCGACGTGCTACAGCCCTTCTGCAGAAGCGTCGACGCCGCCGACGAGCCAGCCATCCTGCGGCTCGGCGAGATGTCTCATCTGCACACCCCGATCCGCGCTACTTTGGACGGCGACTGCAGCATCGTTGACGTCGCCGACGCCCTGCATCCCACACCGGCGGTCTGCGGTACGCCGCGCGACCGGGCGTTGTCGTTGATCCGCGACGTCGAGCCCTTCGACCGCGGGCTGTACGCCGGGGTGCTGGGTTTCGTCGATGACGATGGCGACGGCCAGGCCGACGTGCTGTTGCGCGCCGGGCTTATCGAGGGGCGACAAGCCCTGTTGTACGCCGGCGCCGGTATCACCGCCGACAGCGACGTCGACGTCGAATGGCGGGAGACAGACCAGAAGTTTCGCCCGCTGCTCGACGCCATCGAAGGAGGGAGCCGATGAGCGCTGAAAGCTGGCACAGCACGGTGAACGCGCTGTGGGCGCAGGCCTTCGTCGACGAGTTGATTCGATGCGGCGTGGAGGTGGTC
>SKMT01000429.1 GCA_007120915.1 Myxococcales bacterium
GAGGTGCGCTCTTTGACTTTGCGCTGGACCCGGTCGGCCCGCCCGACCACCGAGTAGACGTAGGCCATCAGCACCAGGGTGCCCAGCAGCCCGATGATCAGCATGGCCACCGGAACCTGAGAGCGGTGGATATCCAGGTAGCGGGGGCTGGAGACGACATGGACGGCCCAGTCCTGTTTGGGGATCTCCAGCTCTTCGATGTGCAGCAGTTGCCCCTGTTGTTCGACCTGCTGGGGCTGCCACACCCCGGCGGAGTCGTCGGTGAGAATGGAAAATACGACCTCCGGGTCGTCCTGGCTGGCGTCGACGATGTAGGTGTCCACCGCCGCCAGGGGCAGGCGTCCGGCCAGCCCGGCGGGATCGGCGGTGTGACCGACGGTCATGACGTACCCGTCGATCGCTTCGCGGCGCTCTTCGACCGTCGATGGAGGGTCGGGCTGGTTGTACACCGGGCCGACGACCACGAAATATTTGCCCGGTTCGTCCTTGACCAGCGGCAGAATTTCGAGGGGGCCGACCAGCGAGGGTTCACCGCTGTCACGCACAAACTCCATGGTGTCTCTGATCAGAGGCTGAGTGCCCCAGTCGAAGCCGGTGGACCAGGAGTCAGGGTTTTCCGACACCAGATAGTAGGCCGGGAAGTAGCGGTCGCGGTCCTCGGCGGCGACGAACTGCCCGCGGTCATTCAACTCCACGATCCGGTAGGGTTCGCTTCGCCACAGTGTGCCTTCCATCTCGTGTTCTTGGCGTTCGTCGCGGTCGACCTTTGGGATCCAGTGCGACGATTCGATACGGCGCACCGCCAGCGCGTAGGTGTCTGCGAAGACGCGAAACTCATCGCGGCTTACCGTGCTCGATCCCTCGAAAAACGCCATCAGCGCCCGGGTGGAATCGAAGTGCTGGTCGATTTCGGACTGCAAAATCCCGCTGTTGATCTCGGCGTCACGCTCGAACTGGGCTTCCATCAACGCCTGCTCGGTGGTCTGAAGCCAGTTCCAACTGATCACCGTCAGTGCCGCACCGATCACGCCCACCGCCAGGGTGGCCCACCAGCGCATGGCGCGATTGGAGGCTGGTTTGTCGCGTTTGCTGCTCATCAGATCGACATCTCACCCGTTTCCTGGGCCTGGTTTCCATCGGGACGGAATTACGGAAACAGCCCGCGGATCAGTTTGGCGTCAGTGACCCGCTCGATGCCCTGTACCAGCGAGGCGGTGCGCATATCCAGATCCTGGTCGATGGACCGCTGGAGTACCTGGTGGAACGCCCGGGTCATAATTCGTTTGAGCCGGGAGTTAATCTCTTCGAGCGTCCACATGTAGTTCTGTGTCCCCTGCACCCACTCGAAGTAGGAGACGGTCACACCGCCGGCGTTGGCCAGAATGTCGGGCACGATGAAGATGCCGCGGTCGTTGAGGATTTCGTCGGCCTCGGTGGTGGTGGGACCGTTGGCGCCTTCGGCGACGATCTTGCAGTTGATGCGGTCGGCGTTCTCGGCGGTGATCTGGTTTTCGATCGCCGCCGGCACCAGCACGTCGCACTCCAGCTCCAGCAGTTCGGCGTTGGAGATGTTGTCGCCCTCCGGATAGTCCTGAACCAGCCCTCCGCTGCGAGCGTGTTCGAGCAGATCGGCGATGGGGAGTCCGTTGTCGTTGTACAGCCCTCCGGAGACATCGCTGACGGCGAGAATCTTGGTGCCGAGCTGGTCGAGAAACTCGGCGGCGGCGCTGCCGACGTTTCCGAAGCCCTGGATAACCGCGGTAGCACCGTCGAGATCCAGATCGAGATGATCGGCTGCTTCCTGCACCATCAACACCACCCCCTTGCCGGTGGCCGTCTCTCGTCCCACCGACCCGCCGAGTACCACCGGCTTGCCGGTGACGACCTCGGGGACGGTGTGGCCGACCTGTTCGGAGTAGGTGTCCATCATCCAGGCCATCTCCTGGGCGCCTGTTCCCAGGTCGGGGGCGGGGATGTCCTTGTCGGGCCCGATGACGTGAATGATCTCGGAGGTGTAGCGTCGGGTCAGCCGCTGTTTCTCGCGCCGCGACAGCCCCGTGGGGTCGACCCGTACTCCACCTTTGGCTCCGCCGTAGGGAAGTCCCATCAGTGCACACTTCCAGGTCATCCACATCGCAAGCGCAGCGACCTCTCCCAGGCTCACAGAGTGGTGGAAGCGAACGCCCCCTTTGGTCGGGCCCATGGTCAACACGTGCTGGACTCGATAGCCGAACACCGTTTCGACCTGGTCGTAGCCGTCGCGGCGAAACGGCAGCGACAGCACCTGGGTGCGCTGGGGAAACAAAAGCCGCTGGCGGATGTTGTCGTCCAGGTCGACGACCTGGGCGGCTTTGAGAAACTGCTGGTGGGCGTTGCGGAACATCGGCGAGTCCCACTCTTCGCTTCTCGCCCGCACCCGCTCGACGGCGTAGCGCAGCGACCGACTCAGCAACGCAGCGTTGATCTGGCTTTTGAGCAGATAGTCCTGGGCGCCGCTTTCGACGGCCCGGGTGGCAAGACCCATGTCATCCAGCCCCGTCAGCACCACTACCGGAACGTGCGGGGCGTGGGTGCGCCAGCGCACAAAGGTGTCCAGCCCTTTGCTGTCGGGCAGCACCAAATCCAGCAGCACAACGTCGAACTTCTCGCGGCTGGCCAGATCCAGGCCTGCCGCCAGATTGTCGACGTGTTTGACCGGAAAACTGGGAGCGTGAATCTCGTCGAGAAACCCTTGCAGCATCCGGGCGTGCAGCGGGTTGTCCTCGATCAATAGAACACGAATATCAGCTTCGGACATGACACGATCCTTTTTGCTTCTCGGCACACCTGAGGTGGCCGGATCAAAAGTGGAACTTCGGTTTATTCAAGACCATTCCCGCCTGGTTCGACCCACAGATGTAATGGACAACTGTGGGTCTGGTTTTCAGGACAGGGGAATGAGGGCTGTGGGCGTGCATTGTTGTTGTACGACGTCTGCTGTGGCAATTTTGGTGTGAATGCGTATCCATCCGGTGGTGAGCAGGCTGTGCTGTTTGAGCCGATGACAGCCTGTTCGCTTCGTTGGCTTCCTTCGACAGCGTGGCCGTGTCGTGACTACCAAACTGATGTTCATCTCGTCTTCTCGCCCCCTCGCCGGTACGAGGGTGCGCCTGGAAGACGGTCGAGAATTCGAGCTTGATGGCTCCGGCCAACTTTCGGCCCGGCTGGCTGCTGGGCTCCACCGCGTAGAAGTGCGGGTGGAGGGCCGCTGGATAAGCGCCGACATCGAAATCAATGCCGATGACGACACCCTGGTCGTGGACGTCGACGAACGCACTAAAAAACAGCCGGGTTTGGTGGGACGGACCCTGGGGAGTCGATACCACATCAAGACCGCATTAGGCCAGGGGGGAATGGGCACGGTATATCGGGCTGAAGACACCCGTTTGAAGCGGCCGGTGGCGATCAAAACACTGAACGAACAGCTTCGCAGCGACGAGGAGGCAAGCCGGCTGTTTTTGCAGGAAGCCAGGCAGATGGCGGTGCTGTCTCATCCCCATCTGGTGGGGGTGCATGACGTGACCACGCTGGACGGCCACAATCTGATGGTCACCGAGCTGGTGGAGGGAACCAGCCTGGAGAGTTGGCTGGAAACCCATGGGCCTTTGCAGGTCGATGACGCGCTGGTGGTGGCCTATCAGATGGCGGTGGCGGTGCAGTATCTGCACGACGAGGGTGTGATCCACCGTGACATCAAACCGGCCAACGCGGTGCTCGAAGAGGGCGGAGGGGTCAAACTGATCGACTTTGGGTTGTCGCGCTCGCTTCAGAAGCTGATGGACAAGGGCACACAGGTGCGCGGCACCCCCGCATACATGGCGCCCGAGCAGGTGCGCGACACCCCGGGGCCGGCAACGGACATCTACCAGCTCGGCGCGACGTTCTATGAGCTTCTGACTGGTCGGCTGCCCGCCGAACCAGAAGGCGCCGGGGTGATCGCTTACATCACCGAGCCCAACGAACCGATCACCTCGCATCGCCAAGATCTCCCCGCAGAGCTGGTCGACATTATCCACGACTGTCTCGAGGAAGATCCCGACGATCGACCCGATGCTCAGACCCTGTCCGACCGGCTCGCCGAGTTGCACTACCAGCGCTGTGGGCGGCGTCCACCGGCGGATATCAACCCCGGAAGCTGGACGCCTCCCGCCGGTGTTCAGCAACTGCAGGAGACCGACGAGATTGCCGAAACCCTCCCGGCGCCAGAAGGGGACATCGCCGCGGTTGATGCCGCTGAGGCAGCATCGGGCGGTACCGGTTCCGGAGGTGCAGGTGGTGGGGATGGCCCCGATCACCATCCGGGCGGTCCCGTGGACTCTCCCGGCGGTGATCTACCGGGGCGCGATCCCGACTACACCGGCGCCTCCGGCAGTGGGGACGTGGAGTGGAATCGGCCGGTGGGCCGCATCGCATTGATCATCGCGATCATCGCCATTCTCTTTACCGCGGCAGTGGTGCTGCATCAGCTCTTCGTTGTGGGGCCCGACGAAGATCCCGACCCTGAGCCTGAGCAACGCGACGAGTCTTCGGCGCAAGTCGTCGAGCCCGAACAACCACAACAGACGGACGAAGGGGCCGATGAACGCGCGATCGACGGGGCGCGCCACACCGCCGAGCAGCTCGTAGAGTCGACGCAGCGGCTCGCCGCCGGGATGGACGGTGAGCCCGACGAAGAACCACCGCCCCCACCCGCCGAACCGCGCCACGAACCGGCACATCAGCCAGAAGAGCCCGCCGAGCCAGAAGAGCCCGCCGGGCCAGAAGAGCCAGAAGAGCCCGCCGACCCGGATCTGCCGGAACAACAAGACGAGCCGGAGCAACAACCTGCTGGCCAACAACAGGTCGACAAGACAGAACCTGTCGACGATGATGAACCGGAGCAACTTCAGGAAGACCAGCAAGAAGAGAAGCTGCAAGAAGACGAACCAGAGGACGACGAACCACAAGAAGACGAGCCGCACGAAGAAGAGGAACTGCAAGAAGACGAGCCCCAACAGCAGGACCGCCGACCTCCCCGTGGGTTTTGACCAGCGAGCGCTCTCATGTCCCAGCGATGTATGTCACAGACTATCTCCACGCTGCTGTTCGCAGCGTTTTTGCTCAGCGCCGGCCCGGCGGCCGCTTCCCCCTGGACGCTGCCCGCCGATGAGCTGACTCTGACGATGGACCAGGTGTTCAGCTACGCCTCCAACGAATATCTGTCGGACGGATACTACCAGGAATTTCCGCTCGACGGTTCGTTTCGCTCCCAGACGATGACGCTGGGAGCGCGCTACGGGTTTACCGACCGGTTTGAAGGGGCGATGCAGTTCAACGTCTCTCATGTCACCTACAGCGCGGACCCGCTGATCCTGGAAGAGTTCGATGAGGCGCCCACAGGCGGGGAGGCCACCGACTCCATCCTCAACTTCAATTCCTCTCAGTTCGGCGCTGCCGATCTGTTCTTGTCGGCACGCTACAACCTGCACGAAGGTCCGGTGATGGTCACCTCCGCGACCACCGCCAAACTGCCGACGGGCTACGAAGAGCCGGCGCCAACGTTCACCACCGGGCCCGACGGCGAGCAACGCGTCGGCGGCCAGGCGACCCTGGGCGATGCCCAGAGCGATCTGATGCAGTCTCTGCTGGTGGGCACGGTGGTCCAGCCCACGGGTACCTTTGTTCGCGCGGAACTCGGTGGGCGATATCGTTTCGGAGCCCCCGGCCACCAGGCGTTCGCCGACGTTCGCGCCGGCCAACACATCGGCGACTCGCTGATTTTTATCGCCGGGGTCACCGGAAATATGACGTTGATGCAGGGGGAGGTGATCGGCGAAACCTTGATCGCTCGCGACGCCTCCGTGCCAGCAGCGCAGTTCGACGAAGACAACATTCGCTCCGAAGACCTTCGGCTGGATCGAAACAACCTCGATGGGGTCGCCGGGCTTCTGTTGGCGCTTGGGGACATCGAACTGACGGCCAACTACTACTACACCTTCTGGGGCCGGAATACGGCGGCGACGCATGCATTTACGGTCGGAACCATCTTCAGTCTTCCCGACGTCACAGGTCGGTAACGAGCAGTATGTCTACGAAACAGAGCCGTACGGGGGGGAGCATCGCCTATGTCGCCGGGATACTCACCTGTGTGGTGGCGATGACGGTGGGGATCATTCTGCATTGGGTGGCCGCGACGATGGGCCCGGGGGTGGGGCTGTTTGGCATCCACGCCTGGA
>SKMT01000439.1 GCA_007120915.1 Myxococcales bacterium
ATCCCCATCGTCGGCCTTCTTCCCGATCTGATTGGCCGGATCCCCGGCCACAACCGACGTGTCGTCCAGCCGCCGCCGAAGCTGTTGCTCACGCGCAAAGGGCAGCTCCAGGTCTTCGACCAACCGCTGTAGATTCTCTTCGGCCCGCTCCACCAGTTGTGCCTGACAGTCCGCTTTGGTCATCTCCAACGCCCGCTCCACCTGCCAGTTGGTGTCGTGAGCAAACGGCGACGCGACCACATGCACCAGATCCAGCGTCGCGTCGAAGCACTCGGCAAGACAGCAGCTAACCTCGATGACCCTCTCGCTGTCGCGACCCAGATCTACTGCCGCCAGCACCCGCTCGACCCGCGGGCGCGGCTCGAAATCACGCACCAGCGCCACCGGAACCGCCGACGCACCCACCAGCCGCCGGCTCGTCGACCCCGGCCCTCCGGCGAACACACCCGTTTTTCCGTAGGCGCCGGCGACGATCAGATCGACTTGTACGCTCGTCGCCCACTGCTGAACGCATTCTCCGGGAGCGCCAAACTCGACGAACGGCTCGCCGACGAACCGTTCTCTCAGCGCATCATCGATCTCGAAATACTCCTGGAGCTTCCGTGCCGCCGCCGCCCGAATTTCGGCCTCGAAATCGCGGTCGTCTTCCCCCAGCGGTGCATAGGGAAACAACAACCTCCGCACATACTCCGGCAACGCATCCACGGCATGCGCCAACTGCAGCTTAACCCCCGTGGTGTTGTCGTCTTCTTCGCCGCTGATTTGACGGGCAAATTGCAGCGCACTGGCGCTGAAACTGGAAAAATCAACGGGCACCAGCACTTGCTCAATTCGGTACATTCAACGGCCCACCAGACTCAGTAGTGATCGAACGTATCGGGCTGGCCGTCTCCGCTGGTATCCCAGCCGATGCGGTCGCGCTCACCATCCTCGAAGTACTCCCAGGTGTCGACCTGGCCGTCCCCGCTGGTGTCGCGCTCCACCCGCAGCAGCCGTTCTTCGCTGTCATAGAACTTTTCGATGGGAAACCTGCCGTCGAATTCACTGGCCATCAACTGCCGGACAACCCGCCCCTCCTCGTAGAACATCACCACGTCGATTTCACCGCCGCGGTCGATGGCCATCTCCTCTTCGACCAGCTCCCCGTTTTCGTAGTACTCCCAGATATTGACGTCCCCATCGAAATTCATGTCTCGCTCCACCCGCACCAGATTCCCGTCGCCGTCGTGGTACTTCCACTGGTCCGGCTCGTCATTGCCGCTCAGATCGGCTTTGTCGACCTTAAGACCGTCGGTGCTCAGGTTGGCGTAGCGCGCCCGCTCCGGATCATCCTGCTGAGCGGTGGCATCGTCGGTGTCATCGCCCCAGCTCGCACAGCCAAACAGCAACGCTGACGCGGCGACAATTGCGCAGAGCACGACCACTCTCGATCGATTCTGAAAGACCATATCACCCTCGGATCGAAACGTTACTACAGCTCCCGACAGGCGGGGGAAAAATGGCCCCGCAGCCGGGCGGCGGCAGCGGGAACATCCAATGGAACCAACCACTGCTGGTTGTAGCAGATTCCCCGCCGAAGAGACAACGCGGCGGGAAAGCCGCGGTGTGCCAACTGAGCCACAGCAGCGGTTACTTCGTCGGATCTCGGATTTCGGTGAGAGAAAACTTTCCAGCTCTCGGATCTCGGATGTACTTTCGCTTTTGCTTTTACTTGCGTCATCGGGTGTACGCGCAGCCCGTGGAGATCAGTCGTGGGCCATCCGACAAACGTGGAAGTGAAAGCAGAAGTGAATCCGAGATCCGAGAACTGTGAAGCAGGCGCCAGAGGCGTGTAGCGGGAAATCGGAGTGCATCCGAGCCCCGAAACATTGCTCCCCAATGGCATTTTCATTATAAATCTTTACGCACACTACTCGATACCTTCGCGCCAAATCTGTTACGAGGCTTTCGCCATGATGACTCGTCTCGCCGTGTTGTTGTCCCTGTTCGCGATGGTCGGTCTTCTCGTCGCCACCGGTTGCTCGCCCGACACCGAAGGCGAGCGAGCGGCCGGTCAGGAGTGCACCGACGATGTCGATTGCGCCGAGGGGCTGGTCTGCTCGGAGCGTGTCTGCCGATCGGTGGACGACAACGGCGTCGACGCCGGTGACGTCGGTGACGACACCGACGATGGTCCCGACGACGATGCCGGTGTCAACGACGACGAAGATGTGGTCGACAACAACGACGAGCCCGGCATCGAATGCGACCCCGGTGACACCCGCTGTGACTCCGACACCGTCGTTGAGCGCTGCGTCTCCGGCGACGATGGGCCCTACTGGACGCTTTCGAACTGTCCCGACGACCACGTCTGTGACAACGGCCAGTGCGTCGACGAGTCCGACCCCAACGGCTACTGTTGTCCCGACGGCTGTGGTGAGGGCGAAATCTGCCACAACTGCCAGTGCGAAGATTACGACCCCGATCAGTGTGGCTTCCAGGACCAGCCCTGTTCGAACGAAGGTCAGATCGCAAACGACTATGTCTGCACCGACATCGGGGGCGACGACCTGCGATGCATCGGGTTGTGCGAACCGGCCGCCGACGACCCGGACAACACCTGCCCCGACAGCAACACCATCTGCCAGTTCGAGGACAGCACCGACCCCAACGGCTACTGCATGACGAGCTGCTCGATCGGCGACGGATGCGCCGATGACTGGATGACCTGCATCTACAACGCCTCCTCCATCGATGACGGGCTGTGCCAGCCCCAGACCGGCACCGCCCAGCCCGGCGACCCCTGTGACTCCGAGGATCCCTTCGGCTGTGAAGGCACCGCCCTTTGCATCGGCGGGTTCTGCCAGGACACCTGCCGGCCCTTCGGCCAGGATGACACCGACTGCGATGACGGCTACTGCCTGGCACTCAACGCCGATGTGGGCATCTGCGCCGACGACAGCTCGTTAAACGACGACGACTGCTCCGCCCAGTTCACCACCTGCGGAGAGGACGCCACCATCTGCGTCGACGAAACACCTCAGAACCCCCAGGACGTCGATCTGAGCTGCCGCGATGCCTGCCGCACCGAACTGGGCGATGAGGACTGTGACGGCGACGAGAGCTGCGAAGTCGCCGACCCCGACAACCCCACCCTCGGCATCTGCCAGCCTGATTGACCCGATGCCAGAGCAACAAAAAACGGCACTCTCCTTCGGGGAGAAGTGCCGTGATCACCTGCTGCAGCATTGTGGCACTGCGTACCGTCTTCGTTACGCCGTGAAGATGTGCTCCAGCTCCTCGATGACCGCATCCTCGGTCGCTTCCTTCGCCACCGCCATCTCCTGGACCAGAAGCCGTTGGGCTTTGTCCAGCATCTTGCGCTCTCCGAAGCTGAGCGTCTTCTCAAACTTCAGCAGATTCAGATCCCGCAGCACCTCCGCGATCTCGTAGGGGCTGCCAGTCTGAATCTTTTCGAGATAGGCGCGGTAGCGCCGGTTCCAGGTCTGCTGGTTCAAATCGACATCGCGCTCCCGGAGGATGTCGTAGACCTCCTCCAGTTCTTTGTCATCCATCACTGCTCGCAACCCGACGCTCTCGACGTTTTTGACGGGGATCATGATTCGTTTGTCCGAATCCATCACCCGCAACACGTAGAACGTCTGGCTGCTGCCCATGATCTCTTTGGTGTCGATTCCCACCACTTCCGCCACCCCCTGGGCGGGATAAACGGCTTTGTCTCCTACATCGAACGGAGTGTCTGACACGTTGGTACTCCTTGTAGATGATTCGGTACGGACGGCCGGGATCGTCCGGGGTTGCACACCACTGTACAATTGGATACATCCATGGTTGGCAGTGCGCTTCAGGGCCCAAACAGTTTACTCTGTCGGCGCCGTGAAAACAAGTGACACCGGCGGCTCAGCGCCGCAGCGGTGCCGTGCCCAACCAACAGGTAGCGCAACCACTAACATCGGTGTTGCCACCGCGCATTCCCTCCCCTGAATTTTGATTCACTTCCGCCAGCCGATCTCGGACTGCTTGACCAGCCCGCTCTGACGGGCCAGATCGAGGAGCCGCGGCACCGTAAACGTCGAGATCTTGTCGCTGTACTCGTCGTTGCCGCCGGGAAACTTCTCGTCGACGATCGCGTCGACCAGCTCCGATTTGGCGCCGAACTTCTCCTCCATGAGCTCGTGGGCGTTCCACAGACGCAGCAACTTGCGGTTGCTCATCGTCCCGATCCGGTATTCCAACTCGTAGCGCTCGTCTTCGTCTTCCGGATGGTCCAGCCTCTCAAACACCTTCTTGGCCAGCTCCGCTTTGGAACCGTGTTCATTCTGGACGATCTCAAGTGGGCTCTCGTTGCTCATGGTCAATCTCCCGTTAAGACACCGCGAAAACCGCCCCGGGTACCTGGTACCGGCTGGGAGCAGCCGAACCATCACCACTATGGCAGCCTCGCTGAATCTGGATTATTCGTGATTTGTTTACCTGTTGAGTACCACGACCGCTTCGTGGCACCGTGCGTGCGACCGATGTGAATGTTCACAGCGGCGGCAAAAAACGCCCCGAACTGTTAGCAGAGAGGCTGTATGCGTGCAACCGTGACCATTCTTGTTGTTGTTCTGGCTGGCTGCGTCACCCTGATCGGCTGTGACAGCGATGACGAGCCCGGCGACGATCAACCGGACGAGCAGGCCGAACAACCCGCCGACGACGCCCCGCCCGACGGGGTCGTCGCCTACGGAGAGGACTTCGAGCTGACCCTCGATGACGTCGAACAGGCGGTGCACCGGGTGCGGCTGGTCGCCCCCGAGGTCGAGCAGGGCCGCATCCCCCGGCAACAACCCGACTGGATCCAGGACCCTCATCTGCAAACGCAGTTTGTGCGCAACCTGGTGCACTTCAAACTTGTTCGAGACGCCGCTGACGAGCGAGGGCTTACCCTCGATGACGACCGCCTCCACGAAGTGCTCGCCGAACACCGGCAGTTGCGCCGTTATCTGCCGCTGTTCGAAGACGATGATTCCGACGACGCCGACGCATTGCTCGACGAGTTGCACGACGCCGATCTGCAACTGGACGACGTACGCCACCTCGCCGAAGATATCGCCTACGACCAGCTTCTCGCCGACGAGCTGGCCGACGAATTCCCGGAAGACGACCTGTGGGATTTCTACCAAATTGCCGAGGATACCGCTGACGCCATCGTCGCCTCCATCCGCAACACCCCCTCCCCCGACGAAATCGATCGGGCCGACCGCGAGTACGACGCCGAAATCCGCAGCCACTTCCGGGACAACCGCGATGAGTACATGACCCCGTCGCGCGCCACGTTGACCCAACTTCTCCCCGCCAATAACGCCGACCCTGACGTGCTCGAAGAGGCCGCTGAACGGCTCGCCGACGGCGAAGACCCCCACCAGATCGGCGATGATCTTCAGTTGACCGTCGAAGAAGGCGTCGATGTCAGCCGGCCCAGAAACCCGCAGGCCCACCAGTCCGACGTCGGCGACGCCGGTGTACTCGACGATCCCCGCCAGGACATCACCTACGCCTGGCTGGTCGAAGACCGCACCGAGCCGGAACGCCGCTCCCTGGACCGCGCGCTGCGCCGCGAGATTGCCTCCCAGATCATTCGACAGCAAGAAGGAATCACCCCGTCGAACGAACAGAAGGCCCAGCAGGCTCGCGAACTGCTCGCCGAACCCGACTCCGGCGCCCCCCTTGATGACGACCAGGTCGCCGAACTGATCTCCACCCTCGAAGACGAGGGATTCGACGTGGAACACACCGACGAATTTTCGATCCGTCTCGACGATCGCGTCCCCGAGGTCGGCCTGGCAGAAAACCTCGCCGAGGCCATCCGTGAGCTCTCACTGGACGACCCGATCAGCGAACCGGTGCTCGACCGCAACCTGGTGCACGTCGCCCGCCTCGTCGACCGCTCCGAGCCGGATCGCGACCACTTCGAAGACGAATACGACGACTTTCGCAGCGAATTCATCGAACAAAACCAGGGGCGCTTCGTCTCCGACTTCGTCCAACAGGCCCATCAGGACCGCGGCATCGAGGTCCACATCGACGTCGTCGCCGACGAGTTCGGCATCACCCAGAAGAAACCGCAGGGGCAATAGGCGCTTAGCGCTGGGTGCTGGGTGCTGGGCGCTGGGTGCTGGGCGCTGGGTGCTGGGTGCTGGTGACTCGCTGCTTGTGGTGAACGCATCGGACTCCAGCAGATCTGGTGGTAGTTCCGGACCGCAGTGACG
>SKMT01000290.1 GCA_007120915.1 Myxococcales bacterium
GATGCAGCCCGAAGATTCCACACTTGTGCTCCGGTCTGACGATCCGTCCACACCCGGTTCGTAATCAACACCGGGTATCGAGCTGCTGTCGTCATCGTCATCGACACGTCCACGGGGTTCGAGGTTCCCGTCTTCCGGGTCCTCGTCGCTGGCGTCCGGTGCCAGCAGGCTGTCGTCGTCATCATCGGACGGGTCGGGGTCGGAGTTCGTCTCACTCGATCCCTCCGGCGGGTCCGGCAGCCCGGGATCGCTGCTGCCGTCATCTCCACCGCTGCCGTCATCTCCACCGCTGCCGTCATCTCCGCCTCCCCCGGAACCCGGCAGCGAACCGGAACCATCGTCATCACTGGCGTCAGCCTCCGACGACGGCAGCGTCTCCTCGCTGTCGGTCACTTCTGTCGTCACCGGTGCCGTGTCCACAAAGTAGTCGTCGTCACTCTCTCCCGCCGCCGTATCCGGTACGACGCTGGTCTCACCGGTCGAAGAGTTCTGGAAGTACACGTGTTCCAGATCGTACCAGGTACTCTCGGACTGGTCGGGCTGGGTCTGATAGCTGGGAAAGATCCGCAGGTAGGGAACCGTCCCCGACCAGTCGGAGCTCTCACCCATGTCGACCACCATCTCATGGAACTCTCCGTCTCCCGGAGCATCCCAGGTCACACCATCGGCCGACTCAAGAGCATCGACGAACTGCAGGATTCGGCAGGCGTCCTCGTCCACCTGGCTGGACAACGCCAGATGCCCCCCCGCAATCGTCGCCGTCTCCGCCAGCCCGCCCAGAAGGTGCGCCGATCCCTGCGGCAGCGACTCATGGGCCGACAACAACACCGGCTGGCCGGTTGCAGAAGCGGAGAATGAATCGATGACGTTGACGTCCGTGGCGATGTACATGTGCTCGTTGTTCGGTGTGTCCAGCCCCAGATAGCTGTACATCAGCATCTGTGAGGTCTCGTAGCGATCGGAGCCGGCGATGCGGTAGCCCGGTGGCAGATGCGGCTCCGCCTCTGCAGGTACGGCGGCGGTGCCTCCGATGATGAAGACGTTGTCGATGTCCAGATCCTCGAGGACGAACTCGATCTCGGTAGGGATTGTCTCCCCGTGGATCGGCAGAAGTGGCACCTGAGCGCGCCCGGCGAGCACCGCCCCCGACACCGAATCGATCAGATGACGATCCAGCCCCGATACGATGACCGCATCTCCGACGCCCTGGTCGATCTTCTTGGCCACCTCCGCGGCGGTTCCATAGCGGTTGGCCCCGGCGAGCCGATCGGCATCGATGCCCATTGAATCCAGCTCGCTCACAATCTCATTGCCCAGCACCGTGCTGCCACCGATCAGATAGACCTCGTCGACGCCGAGCCGGCTCAACTCACTGCTGACGCTGCTCGGCAGGCCATCCTGGGGGCTGAGCACCATCGGGATGCCCTTGGACGCCGCCAGCGTCGCCCCTACGGCGGTATCCGTCGTCGGATCTTCGCCGTTGGCGACCACCGCCGTGTCTGCTCCATCGGGAAACGCCCCTTCCGAGATCAGCGCCGATGTGTCGTAGCGCGTTTGGCCGTCAGCCCGGTCGACTTCACTGCAGGGAGCTCCGACGTTGACGCTGTCGTAGGACGCCCAGTACGCCGCCATCGGGTGCTGGCCCTGATGCGAGCGCACCGAGATGACCATCTGGTCGTAAGCGTCGGCGTCGATCTCCGTCCAGGCTCCCGGGCCTTTGCACGCCTCGTCGCCGCTGACCTCCATCGCCATCGCCCAGTGGTTGAGGTTGTGCACCAGATCATCGTGCTGCTCCGGAAAACAGGCATTCCACCCTTCCAGCCCGACGATCTCGCTTTCAAAACGCCATTCATCGGGACTGAACACATACACTCCTGCCTGCTCACGCAGTTGATCGGAGCTTAAATTCGACTGCGACGCCTCATCACCCCAGCCTCCATCGTGGCCTTCGAACACGTAGTCGATGTTCACGTCCTCTTCGCTGTCGGCATGCACCAGCCAGGCGCGTACCCGGGCCGGGTCCGAAGCGCCAATGCTGTATCTGTTCGCCTCCAACTGAAGGGTGACCTGCTTGGCCTCGTAGGGCGCAAAGCCGTGCATCTCCAGCTCCTGGTGAGAGCCCAGATCCGCCGGATTGTCCGACGTCTGTGTCGGGTCGGCGCTGTTGGTCGTCCAGGAGTAGCGGTCATATTCCGGGTGGTCAGACTCGATGGTGTAGTCGGTCACCGTCAGATACGGTTCATCAACCGACACCGCCAGCCGCGTGTTTTCGAGCCGCTCCTCGGAGTCATTCTC
The DNA here is from genome assembly GCA_007120915.1 of Myxococcales bacterium. Classification (GTDB taxonomy): domain Bacteria; phylum Myxococcota_A; class Bradymonadia; order Bradymonadales; family Bradymonadaceae; genus SLJM01. Next base: position 2,296 of record SKMT01000290.1, read on the forward strand.
CAGCTTGATTTCGACGCTAAACGACTCGCCTTCGATGGCATCGCGGTGGCCCGTCCCGCCGGTGTAGAAGTTGTCTAGCCCCAGCAGCTCCATCTGCAAATCGGCGTCGAACTCCGGCTCCGGCTCCGGGGCTCCTCCCGGGTCATCGGCGGCCAGTGCAATCAGGTCATCGAGCCGCGCCATCAGATGATTGCCAGGGCAACTGGTCTGGTTGCCCCACTCCCGGTGGCCGTGGACGCTGTTTCGATTCAGCGGCACGCCGAACTGATTGTGTATCCAGCTCATGATCTGAGCACCGGCCTGCAACTGGGTGTCCGTTGGAGTGGTGCTGTCGAAGTTGGCGATAAACGATATCCCCACGTTTGCGGTGTTGTTTCCACCGGTGTGGTAGCCGCGTCGCTGTGGATTGCGGTACCCCTCGAAGATTTCACCCTCCTGGGACACCACGAAGTGATAGCCCAGATCGCACCAGCCGTTGTTCAGGTGTGCGTTGCGCATCCCCCGCATCGTCGCGTGCACATCGGGACCATCGCTGGATGGAATCGCCGTGTGGTGCACCGTCATATTCTGCGGTTGGGTGGCCGGATTGCAGGTATGGTTGGGGTTGCCGTACGGAGCGAGCCACTCTTCGCGGGTGGTCACGAACTCCGGAACCAGCGGGGACTGCGCCTGCTGAAATTCGGCGTCGCCAGAATCTCCCACCCCCGGCTGCAATCCGGGCATCTCCATCTGCTCGGCCGAATGCTGAGCGACGACCCTCTCGAAGAACTGCAGGTTCACCCAGTACAGCGAATCCACACCCCGGATCTCGACGCTGGTCGCCGGTTCGTCCAGCCGCACCAGAATGTTGTACATGTCCACTTCGTGCCAGGTCACCTCGAAGTCAGACCACTGGGACCACGTCCCGTCGCCATCCTTCACCCGATATTGTAACTCGTCGATGTGAGAACCGGCGATCCGGCCGCTGATCTGGCGGAACTCTTCGGATGGTTCCAGAGTGGCTTGACCACCGGGGAACACTTCCCGGACCTTCAACACATGGTCAGCCAGCAGTTCTTCGAAGGGATAATTGTGTTCGAAGCTGTCCGCCGACACCTGTTCCCACTGCGGGGCCTGGGAGACCGGCTGGGATGACTCCTCGGCTGCATCACCGCAACCGAGCACCCCTGTGAAGACCAACACCGACGCTGCCAGCAACACTCGAAATCGGACCTTCATGGTCATCATCTCCGCGCAAGATCATCACAATTTATGCTCGCCGGTTCATTTGTATAAAGCGACAAAATGGTAGAGAGCCTGGCGCCCACAGGCCAGTGCAGCTCGGCAACGGACCGGATGGCCACCTCCAAAAGACGACCTAACCCGTGGAGATAACGCCGCTTTTCATCAGGCCATCCCGGTTCAACAGGCGTCGTGAAACTCGATCTCCGCGTCGGCGCACTGGGCACGACACTCATTGGCGTAGGTGACAAATTCGTCGGCACACACCGGTTCCCACTCCGCGTCGCAATCGCAGCGTGCGTCGTCGGAACACTCCCCTTCGCTGCTGTCTTCACCCAACAGATCTGCGAAACATTCATTGGTGAACGTATCGCCCTCGTCGGTACACACCGGCGACCAGTCCGCATCACAGTTCAACTCGAAGCTGTCATCTCCTTCGCAGGCACCGCGATGCGACACCCCTACTTCTCCTACATCGTAGGCCCAGCAGCGATTGACATAGGTGCGCTGATCATCTCCACACACCGGATCCCAACTGACCGGGCATGGAGCGTCGCGGTGCTGACATTCGTCAGCAAACAGCACCTGCGTGTCCCGCTGCCAGGCGTCACACCAGTTGTGGAAGGTGCGACCATCCTCTCCGCACACGGCCGCTTCGAACTGCGCACACACCCCGTAGGCGTCGTCTTCACAGAGGCCGTCATCGTCGACGGACACCCCGGCACATTCGGCCTGACATTCGTTGGCGTAGCTGATCCCGTCGTCGCCGCACACCGGCTCCCAGATACCGATGCAGAGGCACCCAATCTCACCGCCGGCACATTCACCCTCTTCTTCGACATCGACCCCTGCCAGCGCGGCGATACATGCGTTGCTGTAGGTGCGCTTGTCCTCCCCGCATACCGGGTCGAACACCGGCGGACAGGCGTGCTCGGCGCCTTCGCATAACCCCTCGTGATAGACACTGACTCCCACTTCTTCTGCCACGCACTCATTGGCATAAGAGCGTCCCGCATTGCTGCAGACCGGCTCGTATACCTCGTCGCATCCATCCGGGACCGTCGATGGCCGATCACCGTTGATCCCGCCGGTCCCATCATTGGCACCTTCAACCACGGACTCGCCGCCGCAACCGACGACCACCAACACCGCAGCAAACCCGACCATCAGCCACACTCTGGACCACTGCCTACACATCCGATTCATCGACACGCCCTGTGCACTCAGACTTGCGGAATCACGACCACATTGCCCCGTGCACTATTGATACAACCGGCGGCGCCGAATTGCTACCGTTTCAATAAAACCTCGCCACACTTCGGTCATCCTCGCGCTTTGAATGAGGACGAAATCGGTACGACTGGTCGACCAGCCCGTCGAGCCGCCTCATCACTTCGTCGACCTGAGCCTGCAACGCTTCCTCGTTTCGACGCTGGTCATCCGGGTGAAACGGCCGGAAGCCCTGTTCCACGACGCCCGGATCGACGTCAAACGGCTCCCCGAATCGGAGGCGAAACGCCCCCCCTCGTGTCAGCGGTCCATTCCCCAGGTACACCTGATCGGCCCCGCTGATGCCGACCGGAACGATGGGCATCGAAAGCGCCAGCGCCGCCTGGATGATTCCGGTATGTCCCCGGGTGAGCCTCCGGCCGACCTGCCCCTCCGGGTAGATGTGCAGATGGTAGCCCTGATCGGTGCAGCGGCGCGTCTTCTCCAGCGTCACCTGCATCATCTCAAAGAAGAGGCTGCGCATCGCTTCCCCGTAGCCTTGACGAGAGGGGCGAAAGGGACGCCCCAGCATCGTACGTCGCGTACAGCAGACCCGATTGTAGGGCTCGCCGCCGGGCATCTGCCCCTTGGCATCGACGATGTCGCGCAGCGTTCGGTACTCCTCGTCGTTCGGCGCTCGCCCCATGACCTCACGAAAATCGGCGGCAATAAGATACCCCCGCGACACCAGGGGCATATTGCTGCCCAGAAACCGCGTGAATGCTCGCACCAGCCCCTGCTTGTACATCCGCGCCTTCACCCAGCCGATCATGCGCTGGTCCTGTTGCAGCAGCTCAATCCACAGCGGCAAGAAATCGAGCACATGGGTGTGATTGGTCGCAAAGATCACCGGCCGGCGGGGAATTTCCCACCCCTCGATACAACGCCGCGTCGGTTTTCCGACCCACAGAAAAAACCGGGCCAACCTCACCACCGCTTGCGTCGCCCACCCCCGGGCTTCCACCCGATGGGTCTCCAGAAAATTCAGATCAATTTCCGTCATGGTCTCCCTGTCGTCACAGCGACACATTGCCTCTTCGATGCTCCAGCCCCCCGAAAATTGTGCACCGCAGCCGCTGAGCCAACACCGACGAGTCTCAACCTCGTTCAATGCCCCGGGGTGATCCCAATTTGTCTGAACGCACCGACGACATCCGATTGCAGGGACTGCAATCAAAAGAACCCGTGTGTCGGCGGCAGCCAAAAGCAGACTTGCCACCCACACACGGGCTTGAAGAAAAAAGCTCCGGAGGTGGGACTCGAACCCACGACTAAGCGGTTAACAGCCGCTCGCTCTACCAACTGAGCTACTCCGGATCAGCACCCGACATCTCGTCGGGGCGCACATAACTGCCACAATCAAAATGGGCTGTCAATTCCTTCGCCTCTATTTTGCCTCCACGATCCGTCGGCCCCGCTGATGCGTCGTCCCC
>SKMT01000727.1 GCA_007120915.1 Myxococcales bacterium
CTTATGGAGATGACGGGCGTATTCGTTCATCATCCGCCGGTAATGATCCTCCCGTGTGGTCTCCCGCAACACACCGTCCACCCAGTACACCCCCCGTTGCTCGGTCCGCTCGTAGTACTTGGTGATGTAGTGACCGGCCATCCGGTCGTATTTTCGTTCCACCTTCGTCGCCGTAAGCCGATCGTTGGCCCCCGGGGCCATGCGCCGCAGCATTCGGGCCATCAGCCCCGCCGACGACGATAGTACCGTCTCTACCCTGGTGCGAGACACCGGATCAGAGTCGGCGCCAAACAGCCGCACCGTCGCGTCGGTCAAGCGGCGTGCTGGCGCGATACGACGTCGAACCTCACGCAACAGTTGCTTCATGGTCACTCCCCCGGTGTCGGTGGCAATACTCAACAGGCGCATCGTCGGGCATGGGACCGATCAAATATCGTAACCGCACCCCGGGCAAGCAAATCATCCTTGTGTTGGACGCTGAGGCGCGGAGCGCCCCCGGCGCAAAGTTCCGACCCTCGTCCCAGCGGGTGTAACCAACAGGAGATAGGGAGATTTGGGGGATAGGGAGACCGTAAAAGGATCGGAGAAATGACAGCGATCTTCGAAATCCGCCTGTCCCTCCCGCCTTCCCGCAACACCGCTCCACAACTGCCCCTGACCACGATCCCCAGCCTGCTTCAGAGCAAAAAAATCGACCCTCCCACGAAAAATCGCCCTCCATTTTGTCGACAACAGAGGTGTGGGGAGCGCATTGGTCTGACCTGTCACATCTGGAGCGGCTATGGATCAGCAACAGCGACAACAACTGGAACAACTTCTGGGCGACGACGCCGTCGAAACAGCGGCCGAACAACTCGGCTTTCCCGTCGATCCGACGCCCATCGAGGGGGCGGCGCTTCGGGCCTGGGGGCTAACGCCGTCGATGCTCGACGGTGTCGGTCAGTTGCAGGTGCTCGCCGCCGGTGACGCCTACCGGCTGCTGCATCTGCGCGGGGACGCAGACTGGGCGAAGGTGCGCCGGCTGATTCTGGCGGTGGACCGGGCGGCCCCGGAGGCCACCGTGCTGTGGTGGTGGTCCTCGCCGGCCGACTGGACTGCCGCGATGGCCACGCGCAGCCGCGACGGACACCGCCGCATCCGCAAGCTGGTCATCCACCGGCAGTTCCCCGATGAAGTCGGGCTGTTGCAGTGGACCGCCCTGGGCGTAAACCGGCTCGTCGATGCCGACCAACCCACCGCGGCCGACGCCTGGCATCATCACTTCTCGTCGGTGCTCGATCAGCACGGTGTGACCCGCCAGTTTTTTCAACGGTTTTCACGGGGGCTCGACGAACTCATCGATGGAATGAAATGCGGCCCTGACGACGAAGAGTTGCGCCACGAGATCGCGCTGTCGACGCTTCTTCGGGTGATCTTTCTGTACTTTCTGCAGGCTCGCGGCGCCCTGGATGGGGACCGCCGGTTCGTGATGCGCCGGTTTTGCGACGATTCGCGCAGCGGCAGTTTTTATCGAAGCGTGCTTCGCCCCCTCTTCTTCGGCGCCCTCAATCGGCCCCCAGCCGATCGCACCAACACGGCACAAAAGCTGGGCGAGTTGCCCTTTCTCAACGGCGGGTTGTTCGAGCCTACCCCGGCGGAACGTAATCACCCGAACATCGACTGGGACGACGAGTTGTGGAGCGCGCTTCTCGAGGAGTTGTTCGAGCGCCACCGCTTCGCCGTGGAGTGGTCCGATCACCGCGATCTGAGCCGCGCCGTCGACCCGGAGATGCTCGGCAAGGTCTTCGAGGGGCTGATGTACGGCGACCGGCGCCGCAACTCCGGGTCGTTCTACACCCCCCGCGACGTGGTGCAGTCGATGGTCCACGACACTCTGGCGGCGTGGCTGTGCGACGAAACAGAACTTGAACCCGACGCCGTCGATCAGTTGTTCGACGGCTGTGCCGCCGGTTTAAGCGCCGAACAGCGCCACCGGGCGCGCCGCGCCCTCGACGAGTTGACCGTGCTCGACCCGGCGGTCGGCACGGGCGCGTTCCTGCTGGAGGTGTTGCGGCTGCTTCGGCGGGTGCACCTGGCGCTCGACAACGCCGAAGGCGTGGTGCGAACCCCCGGAGAGCACTACGAGCGGATGCGCCGGCTCGTCCACGAACATCTGTGCGGGGTGGACATCCAGCCGACAGCCGTGCGGCTTTGTGAGCTGCGGATCTGGCTGGCCATGCTGGCTTCTCTCCCGGCGCTTCCCGCCGATAAGATGCCTCCGCTGCCGAATCTGTCTCACCGGCTGTGTACCGGCAACTCCCTGATCGATCCTCTCGACTGGGTTCGGTTCAGCGCCCGAGACCAACGGGGTGCATTTTCCGGGGCCCGCCCCGAGCTGCACCGAAAGACCGTCGAGCGCATCGCCGCCTTGCAGAAAAGCTACACCCGCGCTCACGGTACGGAGAAACGAGAGCTAAAAAAGGCATTGGACCGCACCACCGTTTCGCTTCAACGACGGCTGCTGGATGCACGTGTCCAGCGGATCAACCAGCAGCTCCAACCATACCGTGCGCTGACACGCTCCTCACAGTTGTTCGACGACCAGCCTCAACTCGACGACGACCAGCGCGCCGAAAAACAGCGCCTGGAAGCACAGCTCGACGCGCTTTGCAGCGCACGCGACGACCTGGATTCCGATCGACGCCACAACGCCGGGTTCTGTTTCGACGCCCGGTTCGCCCCGGTGATGGCCCGAGGCGGATTCGACGTGGTCATCACCAACCCGCCCTGGGTGCGAAGCGGGCGCATCGACAAGGCGACGCGCCGGCTCTACCGCGCCCGCTACACCGCCAGCGATCACGGGCTGTGGCCGAAGGCATCGGATTTGAACATCCGCGCTCCCTTCGGCGCCCAGGTCGATCTGGCAGCGCTGTTCGTCGAACGGTCGCTGCAACTGTTGCGCGGCGGCGGCCGGCTCTGCGCGTTGCTTCCGGTGAAGCTGTTTCGCTCCCTTCACGGGTCGGCGCTTCGGGGGCTGTTGGCCAACCATCGCGTCGAGCGGCTGGAGGACCGCTCCGAAGACGACGAGACGATGTTCGACGCCACCACCTATCCCGCCATCCTGACCGTAAAGAAATCCCCGGCCAGCCAGGCACACAACACCGATCAGCCCGTCGACATCGGGGTGTGGCGAAGCGGACAGACCAGGCGGTTTCAAACCCCGCTTCGCAACCTCTGTGTGCACAACGACGACGCCCGCGAGCCCTGGATGCTCGTCGAACCACCCATCGAGCAGATCTTCCGCAAAATGCAGCGCAGCTCCGTGCCACTCGGCACAGTTGAACAGCTTCCCATCCGCGGCGGGGTCAAAACAGGCTGCAACGCTGCGTTCGTGCTCCCCCCCGAAGAAGCGAAACAGAAGTTCTCGGAGACGACGCGCCGACAGTTTCTGCGCTGGGCGGTACGGGGCCGCGACATCGGCGAAGGGGCCATCGAGCGCAACCGGCGGCTGATCTGGCCGGTCAACCCCGACGGCTCCATCGCCGCTGAACTCCCCGACGATCTCGAGCGGCATTTCCGTTCGTTTCAGACTCGACTTCAGAAGCGAAGCGACTATCGAAACGGGCCGATCTGGACGCTCTTTCGGCGCCACGACGACATCACCGACCCCGGCGTGGTCTGGCGGGACATGGGCGAGTGCCTCCAGGCCGCCGTCACCGGCGCCGAGGCGATCCCGATGAACACCGTGTACTATTTGCCGGCGCCCTCGGAGCCGGCAGCCCAGGCGCTGGTGGCGCTGTTTCACTCCGAACCGATGCGCGCGATCGCCTACGCCATCGCCGAACGCGCCCGCGGCGGGTGGCGCCGCCACTTCGCCTGGGTGATGCGGCTGTTGCCCGTCCCGCGCCGATGGCTCGCGCAGTTGTTCGACACCCCCGATGACGTGCCGTCGACCCCGGCGGCGATCCGACAGGCATACGGGCTGGATAAAACCGACGTGCGCATGCTCGCTGATTGGCGAGCCGGAACCAACTGCGATCCGTCGCGGGAGGTGGCCTGATGGCGACGGTGCAACGATGGCTCGCAAAGATGCTCGATGATGATGGTCAACCGCCACCGACCGGCGACGAGAACCGGCACAGCCCTCAGCTTTCGGCGAAACAGACCGCGGCGGTGACCCGCGGCGCGGAGGTGGTGCGCCGCTGGGGCGGTGTGATTCTGGCCGATGCGGTGGGGCTGGGCAAAACTCGGGTCGCCGTGGCGATGGCCCGCCGCATCGTCAGCCAGACACGCCGCAGGCTCGGCAAGACCGAACCCCCGCTGTTCGTGGTGCCCGCTCGCCTGCGCGAGCCCTGGCGCGATGCGCTGGGCGCCGCCGGCTACAACTGCCCCCGCGACGCCGTGGTCATCTCCCACCATCGGCTCAGCCGACAAGCCTACGAGGGTCGTCCCCCGCTGGTTGTCGTCGACGAGGCACACCGCTTCCGCAACCCCGACGCCAACCGAAGCCGCAATCTGGCCCGTCTCACCGCCACCACGCCCCCGGTGCTTGTGACCGCCACCCCGGTGTGCACCGACAGCAGCGATCTGCAGCAGTTGCTCGGCTATTTTCTGACCGACCCCGTCGTCGAGTCGATCTGCGGGATGGGGCTGAACGCGGCGTTCGACGCCCACGACGCCGCCCAATTCGATCTGGTGCCCCTGCTCGAAGAGGTGGTCATCCGCCGGCACCGCCCCGACTTCGGCCCTGCAGGCCGCCCCGACGTACGCTTCGAACTGCTCCGTTACACCGCTTCGGACGACGAAAAGTGGCTCTGGAAGCATCTGGAAGCCCAGCTTCGACAACTGCACTTCGCGGCGACCCGACAGCACTGGCCCGCTGGGCTGCTGGTGAACAACCTGATGCGCATGTTCGAAAGCGGCCCCCAGGCGCTGGCGGACAGCCTCGATGATCTGCTGCATTTCCACGATCGGTGGCTCACCGCAGCCGACGAACACACCACCCTGGAGCGCCCCGACTTTCTGGAGCTGTTCGACGGGGTGGACCGTCACCAGCAGGTCTTCGGCTTTCTGTACGGCCACAGCACCGCCCCCGATGCCACCCGTCACCGACGCGTCGAAGAGGACCGAAGTCGGCTGGACGAACTCGCCGACCGCGTCAGGCGGATCTGCGACGACGGCGCGGCGATGCAGACCGCCGTCGCCGACACCATCGCCGACGCATCGGACCAGCAGTTTCTGGTCTTCGCCGCTTACCGGTCGTCAGCCCGGGCGCTGTTTGACGCGGTGGCCACTCGCGGTCTGCGCGTCGGGCTGATCACCGGCGACGGCGCCCGGGCCACCGGGCTGGGCAGCACGACCGACCGCGATGTACTGCGCAGGTTCTCCCCCGAAAGCCGGGACCAACTTCCCAGACACCGTCGGCTTCGCATCCTCATCGCCACCGACTGCCTCGCCGAAGGGATCAACCTGCAAGGGTGTACGAATCTGGTGCTCGCTGATCTGCCCTACTCCCCGGTGAAACTGGAACAACGGATCGGCCGGATCGCCCGCCCCGGTTCGTCAACGCCGCGCGTGACGGTCTATCTGCCCCGGCCCCAGTGCTGGACCGACAGTCTGGGGCTTCGCCGTCGGATCACCGAACGGCTCGAAACCGCCGATGCACTGGCCACCCCGCAGACGCTGATCGGCGCCGCGATGTTCGATGGCTCACCGAATCGCAGCGATGACGCAGATGACGGGCCCGGCCCCCTGGCAGCGATGACCCGCCAACAACAGCTTCGCGACCGCCTCCGGCGACTCTGCACCGATGGAGTGCCCGAAAACTGCTGTCGTGCAGGCGGCACAGAACCAGCCCAGCAACTCTGGGTGCGGCTGCTGATTCGAGGGCCCACCACCCACCGGCGCTGGATCTGCTTCGACGTCGGGCGCGACGAGCCGATGGTGCGGCTGTCCGACCAGTTGCCCCGACTTGCAGCGCTGGCCGACGACGAAGGCACAGTCAAGCCCTGGAAGCCCGACGGAATGCTGTTCGAGCGCGCCCGTGGCTGGATCCGCCGGCGCGAACAGATGCTTCGCGCCGCCCGACTCGCCCCGCCGTTGTTGGGTCGAAACTCCGCGCCCACCCGCGCCTGGCGTATCATCCGCCACAGTGTTGAGAACGGGGAAATCGAAGCTGTCGAGCAGACCATCGA
>SKMT01000707.1 GCA_007120915.1 Myxococcales bacterium
CATGAATTCGCCCCCCGCCTTTGATGTCAAACGCCCCCGGTCCGTCGCCGACGCACTGGTCAAACAATGGCAGCTCGATGAGCAGGTCCAGCCCTATCAGTCGCTGATCTGGGACGGGTCTACCGAGGATCGGCCCGTGCTGCATCTGGAAGATGTGACGGGGATTCCCTTCGTCGAAGCAGTGTCGGGAGTCGAGGAATACCAGCACCGGGCGCGGGTTCGCGCCGACAGCACAGATCTGTTCGCCGCGGGCACACGCCCCGCCCCGGGCTACGAAGAGTACTGCCAGGAAGTGCTGGGGCTGGGGGAGCCGACCTTCGTTCACGCCGCAGGCGACAACTCGATGGCCGTGGCCGCCGCCTGCATGGAGGCGAAACCGTACGCGCTGCTCAAGGATTTTGCCGACCGCAGCGGCGGGCTGAACATCCACCCCTACATGGCCATCGACGAGGTGTGGCAGCTCGCCGGGCGGCTCGATGCAGAGTGCGATACGCCGGTTCGCGTCGTCGGTCCGGCCCCGCCGGTGTTGTGGGTGGCCAACGACAAGTCGAAGTTCTCACAGCTCGTGGGCCAACTGCTCGGTGAAGAGTGGCTGGTCAAGACGGAGCGGTCCAACGACCCGCGCCGGCTCGCCGCAACACTCAGACGCCTGGCCCGCCACTGCGAGCAGGTGGGGCTGAAGCGCACCCGCTGCGCCTCGGCGATGGGCAACGCCGTGTTCGACGCCGAAGAGCTTCTGGAGGGCAACGACGCCGATACGGTCTCTCGGGTGGAGGGGTTTTTGCGGGAGACCGAATGGACCAACGGCGAAGAGGTGCTGGTGGTACAGTGGTGCGACACCGATCTGTCGCCGTCGACTCAACTATGGATTCCCCCCGAGGGCGAAGGCCCGCCGGTGATGGAAGGGGTGTACGAACAGTTGCTCAAAGGCCCACAAAAAGTCTTCGTGGGAAGCCGGCCGTCGACGATGCCCGACGAGCTGGACGACCGGCTCGGCGAGGCGTCACTGCAGGTGGCGACCGCTCTTCAGCGGATGGGGTATGTGGGCCGCTGCTCCTTCGACTTTATCGTCGTCGGCGATCCCGCCGGCGATTGCACCCCGAAATTCATCGAGTGCAACGGCCGCTGGGGCGGCACCTCCACGCCGATGTACCTGGTCGACCGGCTCGTCGACGGCGACACACGCCCCCCCTACATCGCCACCGACTACTACCTGCCCGAATCACTTCGGGGGATGAACTTCCCGCAGTTGCGCGACCTTCTGGAGGATCATCTCTTCGATCCTGCCACGGGCAACGGTCGATTCATCCTCTACAACGTCGGCCCGCTTGAGGGCTGGGGTAAGTTCGACATCATCTCCCTCGGTGACAGCGCAGCCGACGCCCGTGATGGGCTCGAACAGTTGCTTCCACAGCTTCTGAAAGCCGGTGGTTGAAATGGATTCGCGTCGGTTCAGTTGCTACAACTGATCGACCATGGGACATGAGCTGACAGCCGGGTGCACCACCGCTTTTGTGATGATGGCGATCTGTCTGTTCGCTTTCTCCCCGGCGATTGCTCAGGGGCCACATCCACCACCGGGTCAAGACCAGTGGGATAGCTGCGCCGAGGAGTCGGTGTACGAGAGAGGTGGCACGCTGGTTGTTGATGACGATGACGACGACGGGGAGGACCACGACGATGGAGATGACGCTGAAGATGACGATGGTGAGCAATGAGCTGTGCCAGACCGGCCAACCGGCAGTTTTGCTCCTGTTACGGATAACATGATGAAGCGGTTGTTTTTTTCACTGATCATCGCGTCGATTCTGGTGGGCTGTTCGAGCAATTCGGGCCAGGAGATCACGGATCTGGGCGATGATCCCGACGACTGGTCGGCCCATTCGTTCGCCGAACAGCCGGGACTGCACTGGGCTTCCGTCGAATTCGACGACAGGCAACGCCGATTTGCCGTCTATCTGCCCGACGATGTTGACCAACGAACGGGGCCGCTTCTGTTCGTGTTCCACGGCGGCGGCGGAGACGTGGAGCGAATCCGCCGGGTGGGGTTCGAAGAGCACGCCGATGAAGATGGAGGCGTCATCATCTATCCCGAAGGTGTAGATGGTCACTGGGCCGACGGCCGGGACGCGTCGACGACGAGCGAACAGACGGGCGTCGATGACGTTGCGTTCGTCAAACGGCTGGTGCAGATGGCGGAGGCGAACCTTTCGTTTGACGACGATCGCGTCGTCGCCACCGGAGCTTCCAACGGGGGCATGATGTCGTTTCGGCTCGCCTGTGAAGCCGCGGAGCCATTTGACGTCGTCGCGCCGGTGATCGCCGCTCTCCCGCAAAAGATTCGTGACAAGTGCAACCCCGCAGAACCACCGTCACTGGTAGGTGTACAGGGCAGCGAAGACCCCTTCATCCCCATCGACGGAGGAGAGGTGTCCCACGAAGATTTTGAGCGCCTCGGCGGGGGAGGCACGGTGGAGTCCGCGGAGTCGACGATGGGTCATTTCGCCGGGCTGTTGGGCTGTGACGACCAGCCGGAGGTCGACGAACTGGCGCCGATCGTCGACGACGATCCCACCCGGGTGAATCGCCATCGGTTCAACAATTGCAGCGACGATGGACAGCTGACGTACTATCTGGTCGAGCAGATGGGGCATGTCTGGCCGCCGCACCGCGGGCTCGTCCCCCGTGTCAGCGGCACCCGGTCACGCCAGATGGACGCAACAGAGACGATCTGGGAGTTCGTTCAACAACCCCCCTGAACATCGCCATTCCAACAGCCCGGCGTTGCCTCCGGGCTACCGCTGGCTGTGTTCAGAGTGTGCGATGCAAACACGAATGGATTGTCATGATGCTGAGAAGTTGTGTTGTCGTTGCCGCAGTTGCCGTTCTGGCCACCAGTTGTGCGTTTACCACCGTGGAGACTGCCCGCCCCCTCGATGCCGGCGAACAGGTGGTTTCAGGGTCACTGGACTGGCCCGGATTCAGCATCGTGCCGCGGGCGAACGCCAACGCGATGGTCGGCATCGCTGATGTCGCCGACGTCAGCGCCCATGTGGGCACAACCCCATGGGTGACCTACAACTTCGGGCTGGGCAGCCGGCTGTACCTGGGCGACGACGTGATGGTCGGTCTGCAGGCCGACGCGATGCACGTGTTTGCCGACTTCGGGGGCACGCCCCAGCAAGAAGGCCGTCGCTGGTGGCTGACCACCACCCCGAGGGTGATGTCGACGGTCGAAGACGACGAGATGTGGTACATGGGATTGCAGACCCCCCTGTTTACAGGCTTCGATCCCGGCGCTGAAGGTTCCTCGTTCCAATTTCAATCCATGGCGCTGGGACCAGTTGTCGGCATCGATCATCTATTCGAGGATTCGAACGCCGGCATTCAGGTGGAGCTGAACGTGATGCCCCTGGGTATCAGCAGCAGCGGAGAAGTGTTTGCCTTCACCGATGGCTCCGGGCCGGTGCTTTTTCAGTTCAGCATCGGCGGGTATCGTCGCAACTGACTGTGACGCGTCGGGCTTCCGGTCATCCGGACTATATCCAGACAGATACAACAGGTAAGAATGAGAGGATGCATCAATGGAGAACGAACAGCGGGTTCGTTGACACAGGCTGGCGACGATGAATGACAAGGCGATAGATATGCGTAAGAGAACCGGGTTGGTTTTGTGGATCGCAGCACTGAGTCTGTGCATCGGCTGGGGGTGTGAGCCGGGAGAGGATACGCAGCCCGATGTCGGTGACGATGTCGGTGAAAAAGAGACGACGGAGTACTGCGGCGACTACGAAGTTGAGGGGCCGTATTCGGTGGGACTGAAGGAGACGCAACTGGAGGACGGCACACCGTTCGTGGTGTTTTACCCCGCCGCCGACGGAGCAGCCGATGAGCCTCGGGTGGAGTACGATATGCGCGATTTTCTACCGGAAGACGACCGGGAGTTGATCGACGATGAAGACGCTCCGCTGTTCGAGATAAACGCTGCTGCCGATGTGGAAGCGAGCGACGATGGCCCCTTTGAATTGGTGGTGTTCAGCCATGGGATGGCGGGGTACCGGTTGCAGTCCAGCCGGCTGCTCGCCCATCTGGCAGGCTGGGGGTTTGTCGTCGCCTCCGCCGAACATGAAGAGCGCAATCTCGCTCAAGTACTCGAAGATGCCACCGACATCGACGATCAGGCCCCACAGACGGTTCGACAGATGGTAGATGCCCTCGGCGAGCTGAACAGCGACGGCGACAGCACGCTGCACGAAGTGATGGACGTCGACCGGATTGCGGCGACCGGACATTCCATGGGAGGCAACGCCACCTCTTCGATGCTGGAGGAGTCGGAAGTCCAGGCGGCGATCTTCTATGGCTCCAACGCTTCGGCGCCGGAGGAGGCGTCGGTGCCATTGATGTGGCAGGGCGGCGGCACCGACGATCTGGTGACGCTGTCACAGATTCGCGACACCTACGAACAGTCCGACCCGCCCAAGAGCCTGCTGGGGCTGGAAGAGGCCGGTCACCTCGCGTTCGCCGACATCTGTGCGATCGGCGCCGAGGATGGCGGTGTGCTGCAGATCGCCGCCGACAGTGGAATCGACGTGCCCTATGTCATCGAAGTGCTGGGAGAAGACGGCTGTCGGTCCACCGATCTGGACGTGCAGAAGGGGTGGCCGATCATCCACCACTACAGCGTGGCCCATCTGCGCGATGCGTTCGGCATCGACGAAGATCCGGTGGGACTGGACGATGACACCGCCGCCTGCTTCGACGAGATCACTGATCTAGAGTGGCAGCGGCATCTGTAACTACCGGCGAAAGTACATCTGAAGCCCGCGGACAGCGGCGACGAGTTCGCCGTTTTGGCGATAATCGAGATCGAAGCTGGCTTTCAAATTGGTCAGCCCCCGGCGTGTCGCCGTAAGCTGCATCGGTGCTTCGGTGTCGAACCTGCCGAACTGCACGAAGGTTTCGATGGACATGGGCAGGCTGACCCGATCGTTGAGGGCATAGCCCATCAGAAGCGCAAGCTGCGGCCCGGCGTCCAGTTGTATCACGCGGCCCGAAGCGCTGACTTCGGCGCGTGCGACGGTGATCTCCTCATCGGCCGCCGCAGATTCGATGACATCGAAGGGGGCGCTGTGAAACAGCGGTTCGCCGTAGATGGCGTCTCTGTCCCAGTGAGATCCGTCGAGCTCGCCGGGCACATCGAGCGGCTCCACAGAGTCGGAGCCGTACGTCGCGGTGGTGGTGTATCGCACCGTACCGTCCGGATCTCGAAGTTGTAGCTGCATCGAATCGGTGCCGCCGCTGTTGGCGACGGCGACGAAAGACGCTGTTGTCGACGGCTGGTCGAAGTCGGGCAATTCAATGCCCTTGAGCACCTGGAAATCGTCGAGCCGTCGCGGCGCCGTCCCCTCAAGAACAGTGTCCGCCAGGCCGGTGAACAGGTCCATCACGGCGGCAGCGGGGACCACCACGGTGTCGTCGATGGTGTGGCCCGACAGTTGCGGATGGGACAGCGCATCAAAGCGCAGGGGGCAGACGATGGCGTCGGTCGAGCCGATGACGCCGTCGCCGATGACCACCTCTGTCGATTCCTGGTCGGCCAACTGCGAACAGAAGACGTCGGCGCCGGCGTGAAGCTCGATCAATTGGACGCCCTGCGATTCGAAGTGGCGGCGAAGCCCGTCGTCGACCATCCCGCCGTCCCAGGGCCCCCAGTTCAGCGAGTACACGGCGACGTCACTGTTGGTTGCTGCGCGGCTGATGCCGTTGAACACCTCGTTGGCCATCGCGTAGTCGACCTGCCCCACGTTGCCGGTGCGTGCGGCGACCGACGAGAAGAGCACAAGCTGGTCGACCGGGTCGTCTTCGGTGGTCTCCAGAAGCGATCGGAGTCCGTCGACCTTGGTGTCGAACACAAAGTCGAACTGGTCGTCCGTTTTGTCGGCGATCTTCTTGTCGGCCAGCACTCCCGCGGCGTGAACCAGCACGGAGGGCGCGCCCAGTTCATCACGAATCTCGTCGAGCGCTGCGCTTAGTTGATCGCGGTCGCGCACATCGGCGGTGACGTACAGCACCTTCGAGCCGGCGGCCTCCAGCGCGTCGATGGTCTCCCGGATCTCGCGGATTTTCATGATCTTCGACGCCCGGTGACCGATCTGTTTGGGATCGG
>SKMT01000623.1 GCA_007120915.1 Myxococcales bacterium
CAGTTCGACTCGACGATGTATTAGGCGCTGGGCGCTGGGCTCTAGGCTCTAGGCGCTGGGCGCTGGGTGGGCGGTGTGACCCGTGGAGGTTCATCGCTCGCCCCGTAGCCTCGGGCCAGCCGCAGTTCAGGCTGCCCGGGGGACTGAGGTTCGAGAAATCGACTGAGGTTCGAGAAATCGACTGAGGTTCGAGAAATCGCTGGTCGGTGACTATTCTTCGCCGACTTCGAATTCGATGATTCCGTCGTCTTCGGTGGGATCGGGCTCGGGGGCGACGTCTCGTTGTTCGATGGCGTCGCCGTATTCGTGGAGGCTGTTGAGGACCGCCATCGCTTCATCGCGGCGCTCGCCGAAGAAGCCCTCCGGGCCCTGAATGGAGAATGACACCAGCACGTCGCCGCGCTTCCACTGCCACAGCTCCAACTCCTGGGGCCGATCACCGATGCGGCCGCTGACCTGAAGCCGAACGGTATCCTCGACGGGCTCGTCGACAATGGCGACATCGGGCTGTTCTTCGGCATCTACGGATTCGGCGAACCGGCCGGCCAACTCATCGAGATACTCTTCGGAGCCGAACGGCGCATCCGTGGGGTCCACCAGCTCGGTGGTCCACTGGATGAGCGTGCCGTCGGGGTGATTGGCGAACCAGCGCACGTGGGCTTCATCGGAGCGCTGCACCGTCCAGCCCTCGAGGCTGGCGATGTCGGTGTGCCAGCCGGCGGCCGGATCAGTCCACTCTTCGCTGTCCAGGTCCATCTTGGCGTCCTCGGTGGCTCTGACGTAGCGCTCATACAGCGGTGGTTCGTACTCGAAGGGCGCCGCCTCGCCGGGCATAAAGCCAGGCCCGGCGCCGGCGAGCATTTCAACGGTGTGATTGACCTGATCGATATCCTGATCGGTGTCGTAGATGGAGACGGCGACGGTGAGCCCATCGGCGGCGACGCGAAACCGCTGTTCCCGGTGTTCGTGGCCCAGATAGTGGCCGAGTACCGGTTCGATCGCCGAGGCGATCTCCTGGGCGTCGTGTGGCGTTTCCCAGGCGGAGACCCAGTGGAACACCTGCTGCTTATCCTCGCCTTCGCCCTGGGCGTAGATGCGATAGGCATCGGCGCGCCAGCCCCCATAGATGGTGCGGGCGGCCCGGGGGCCCACAAGCCCCTCCAGCCACAGCGAGGTGACCGCCGGGCCGACGCGGCCTTCGCGCAGCTTCGTCCACCCATCTTCCTCGTGCTGTGCATCGAAGGGCTCGGGCCAGCTCCACTCGGCGCCTCCGGCGCCTTCGAACCAGGTCTCGGGATGTACCAGCAGGTCTGACATCGCAGGAGGCTCGCTTCGGCCCCATTCGACGGCAGGCCAGCCACCGGATCGGTACAGCGCCGAACCGACGGTCAGAGATTTGCGCAGCACAAACTGCGTGAGCGCTTCTTCAAAGAAGTCGGTCCCCTCCGGCGGTTCGGTCACTTCCGTCATTTCGGCGTGCTCTTCGACCCGCTCCAGCCCGTCGCCGACCCCGGGAACGTGTGCAGCGAGCTCGGGACGTTCGGCGAGATCAGCGATGTCCAGTTCCACCCCGAACTGCTCGGCGATGAGAATCGACGAGCCGAACGCGGGGCCGGCGCGGCTGATAATCTTTGCGGCCATCCACTCATCGACGGTCTCGGCGTCGGCGAGCGAAGAAAACCCCTGGTGCTCCAACATCTTCGATGCCCCCATGGCCACCGCAAACGCCGTTGCCTCGTCGGTTCTCGGATCCCCTTTGAAGATCAGTTCGTCGCCGTCGTCGCCGATACCAATGCGGTCCGCCCAGGCGGGGTCGTCGGCTACCAGCGGTGCTTCATGCCCGCCGAACAGAAATTCTTCGAACCACTCCCACTCTTCGGCCACTGATTCGGGTACCGGTTCCGGATCGAACCCGGGGGGCTCGCCCTCGCTGATACGCGGGGGAGGCTCGAACTGGCGGTCCCTGAGCTGTTGGATACCCTCCACGGTTTCGGCGACGTGCTCTTGAGGCGTCTCGACCTTCTGTTCGACCGGCTCGGCATCGTCGACGGGATCGACCTGAAACAACGCACAGCCGACAAGACCTATGAGTGCGACAAAAACTGCAAGCGAGACCAGCCGAGACATTGGTACTCCGGGCGATGGAGACGAAACCTTCGCGTCAATTCGACGCCATGGTGTACCACACCGGCAGCAGCGTCAAAATTTCCGCGGTCTCCGACACCGACGAACTGGCCTTCCGTTATTGGTCCGGCCCCGCCCACTCGATTATCACTGCTCCGTGGTCATCATTGACCCCCCCCTGCCCATCGATTGGGATGACGTCTGGTTCGTCGATAAACGAGCCTCCTCCCCCTCCCCAACACACCACGTCATCGGCATCATCATCTGTGGCTGCGGCCCCTCCGCCCGAATAACCGCCTCCGCCGCCACAGCCGGGATGTTCATCCTCCAGCGCTCCGGCGGCTCCACCTCCACCGAACCCACCGGGCACACCAAGATCTCCATCATCGCCGCCCCCTGCGTTCAACGTCAGCTCCTCTCCCCCACAGTCTGTTCCCACCCAAGTACCGGGACATCCCCCCGGACCGTTGATACCGCCTCCCCCTCCGCCGAACCCGTCAAGGGAATCAGATGCAGGCCCAACATTCGCTCCATCACCACCACCGCCACCGTCTCCACCGTCCCCACTGTCAGTTCCCCCACCATCGCCCCCTTCGTCTCCGGTTACACCATCAGCCCTGCCTGGCTGATCAAAATGGACGGTCCCTCCCGCCCCGCCTGCAACAATTGCGACGTCGTCCTCGGCAACTCCCACGAAAGAGGCGCCACCACCGGAAGCCATCCCGCTGTCGGAGTCGCCATCGGCGTCGCCCTTCTGCCCGACAAGAATGTACAGTTCGTCGCCGGCTTCCAGTGACATCGTACCGGCCATCCTCGCTCCTTTGGGAGTTCCCACCCCTTGATGGGCTCCTCCGGCAGCACCGTACGCAGTGATGTCGTAATTTCCGGTGGCCGGCACCGTCCACTTCTGGATTCCGTCATCGACATCCAGGTCGTCATCTTCGAGCGGCGTTCCGTCATAGGCGTCCTGACAATCCTCTGGGATGGGACCGGTTCTGCCAGTGACATCGCAGGTGGTCAAAACTCGATCTTCAAAGTCCTTGGTCGTAACCTGCCAGTCGACCTGCAGCTCGCCGATGTCGAGCGTGGCGTTGACGGGCTCGCCGTAGGGCCCGGACTCCACCCGAATCTGAACGTTATCATCGCCCGGCGCGAAGGTGTCGGAGAAGTCGTCGTCTTCCCAGGCCTCTTCATCATCGTCCCAGCCATCGGGATCACCGATGCGCACTTCACAGTTGTCACATTCGACGTCGAGCTCGGCATTCTCGTCGAAACCGTCCAGCACCTTGATGTCGGACAACTTCCATTCTTCAGGCTGGACGTCCTCTTTGGGATCGGGGCTGAAGTCGAAGTCATCCGGTTCGTAGTCGTAGGTGCGGATCGTTTTCTCATCGCTGTTAGAGTAGTCCCACTGGTCTTTGACGATGACTTGGACGGTGGCATAGTCGTAGGATTCGTCGGGAGCCATCGCATTGACGGTGGAGCTGTCGTCGTCATCGTCGGTGATCTCCCAGTCTTCGCTGTCGGTGCTGATGAACTCCCAGGAGTACTCCAGCTCTTCGTTATCCTCATCGCCTTCGTCATTCGACTCGGCGTCTACACTCAGCTCAAACGGCTCGTCTCGGGACAAGGGAGTTTCAGGATCGACGGTGATCTCCTCGATTTCCGGATCGTCATTGTCGACCGTCCTTATCGCACGACTCCATGTGAGCTCTTCGGCCCCACCATCGAGCTTGCCTTCATCAGAAAAGGTGACGATCAGCGTGGCCGACGAATTGGGCTCGTCCTCTGGAGGCTGAATCGTCATCTTCGTGGGGGCGTCATCTTCCTGAATCGACCATTCATCAGCGTCCTCCCCGTCAAGCCCCCAACTGTAGGTGAGCTCGTCGACCTCAAACCATTCGTGCTCCACCACCAATTCAAGATCAGCAGAGTTATCGGGGATAAAAGGGTGGTAGTCACCAGTCCAGATGTGGTCTTCTATCTCGGGGCCATCATTGGGCTTGGTAGCCACCTGAATGGTCGTTGATTCCGTTCCTCCGAATTGATCAACCACTTTCGCCTCCAGCGTCACCGTGTCGCCGGCATACATAGGAGCGGTCAACTCATTCGTGTTGTCGCTGCTACTCCAGCCTGTCGTGTCGTTTGCCAGACTCCAGTCCCCGTCAGCACTGATGATCGTCCAGTCGATCTCGTCAAGATCAAACCCCTGGGGATGAGACGCATCCACCGTAGCCGTGGTCGAATCATCGGGGATCAGCTCGTCGTCGTCGACTGACAGCTCCTGAAACTCAGGCCCTTCGTTTGTCAGCGTCTCCAGATTGACTGTTTTGACCTCGTCCTGCGCATCGAGGTTGTCGGTGACGGTCAACGTCAGCTCCGCATCTTGGTCCGGGTAATCCGGGGCGTCCACGGTTGTCTCATCCCCTTCCGCAGATGTGACACTCCAGGGCTCATCTTGGCTCTCGATGGACCATTCGTAGGTCAGTTCATGATCATCGATATCCTCGAAGGGATGGCTCGCCGAGGCCGTGACCATTTCGGAGTCTCCGAGTCCAAACTGATCGCCGTCGTCCGGGTCAAAACCGTCCTCCCACTCCAACTCCAGGTCGGTGGGGCCGTCATTTTCTCGGGTCGAGACAGTCTTCGTTGCGTTGATCGTTCCACCGTACTGGTCTTCGACGGTGACCGTGATTTCGACCAGCGAATCGGCCTCAAACGGCGCTGTCAGTTCGGTGGTTTCATCCCAGTCGTATGTTTTATCCGATGTTTCGCCGTCGAAGTTCCAGCCGTCGTCGCTGCTCAATTCCCACTTAACGTCCTTGATATCGAACCCCTGAGGATGTTCCCCCTCTACATGGATCGCGGCGGTGGCCGATGGGTCGAGTCTGTCATCGTCGTCAATCCCATCGACGACAATCTCGTCGATCTCCGGGCCTTCATTGGTGACGGTGAAGATATCGATGGACTCGGTGGCGTCGTCGCCGATCTTGTCGTACTCGTCGGTGACGGTGACCGTCAACTCCGCAGCGCGGCCCGGTTCGTTGG
The DNA here is from genome assembly GCA_007120915.1 of Myxococcales bacterium. GTDB lineage: Bacteria > Myxococcota_A > Bradymonadia > Bradymonadales > Bradymonadaceae > SLJM01. Next base: position 5,173 of record SKMT01000623.1, read on the forward strand.
GAGCGACAACGGTCTTCACACCAACAGCGTCGATGTCCTCCGGAGGATCGATCTCTGCGTGTGGCTCAAGTTTCCAATTCTCATCGTCGTTGTCCCCATCACCGGTATCTTCAATCTCCCATTCAAACCCCTCCTCGTCGTGGAGATCATGTCCCAGTTCGTGGACCACCTCCACGATCACGGCGGTGGGCTGTTCGGGATCGACCACAGCGTCGTCCGGGTCCAGCTTCACCTCTACGATCTCAAAGCCCGTATTCTGCTTCGTTGACACCGAAGTGGTACCGTCATCGGACTTGCCGTCCTGGTTGACCACTTCGAGTTCAATTTCTCCGCTCTCATCATGGCTGTCGGGGGCGATGATCGTGATTTCGCTGCCGCTGTCGTCGTCGGTGTCGGCAAACGACCACCCATCGGGAAGGGTCCAGTTGTACTCCTCGATTTCGGAAGGGTTGCTGGTATTCGGGTCCTCACCAAGGCTTACAACCGAGGATACCTCCTGGACCTGATTTGGCAGCACCGGATTCGGATCTGCGGTTATCGATTGTATCGCCGGTTCTCCATCCCCGTGGGTGCGTACCTCGGTGTAGTCCGTGTCCTGCTGTTCGAACGGGTCGGTCACAGTCAGCTCCACGGTGTCCTCAACACCGAACGCGTCGGGCGCGGCCAGTTCGATGGTGTCACTGTCTCCATCTCCCTGCAGCGACCAGTCGTCGGGCAAACCCCATTCGTAGTTGAGCTCGTCTTCCAGCGGAGATTCGATATCGGCGGTGATAGTCACCGTCTCTTCGGGGGAGGCGGTCATCGGCTCGACCGTCCAATCGGTGATCTCCGGAGGCTCGGCGTCTGCTCGCCACTGACCGTCGACACAATTCAGTCCCTCCTGCTCATACTCCTCACCTTCGTGATTCTCGGGGCAGGGTTCGCCTTCTTCAGGCGCTTCCACGCAGACTTCAGCGACACATGCCTCACCATCGAGGCAATGGTCGTCTTCCTGACAGTCAAATTCGATATCGATCTCTTCGGGGCAGCCCATCAATGCCATCCCCAGCAGCACCGACGCCACAGCCAGCCACGCCATTTTCGCGACCATCGAATCCATCCGTCCACCTCAATCCGTTCGAGGAGTTCAACCAGCAACTGTCGTAACTAACCGTTACGACCACATTGTACGAGCAGGACCATCATGATGGAAAACCATCGCCGTAGCAACGGTGGGTCGGTTGTGGGAGCGCGCGCCGCAAGGTCATCGTCCGGATTGACGAATCACCGCCGCTGGGGCAGCCTTTATGCAGCACGACACCGGCACATCGATGGAATGGTCCTGCTTTTCGGCCCGGGAGATTTGCGATGAAACCCACCACGCTGATCATATCGCTGGCACTGATCGGCATGCTGACGGCCCCTGCAGTCTCCGCTGCAGAGGAACCGACGGAAGTCGACGAAGAAGAGCTGGGTGAAGAGGTCGACCCCGGCGACATCGAACGTGCCCAGGAATTTTTCGATGCTGGCGCACAGGCGTACTACCGGGGTGATTACGACCAGGCCGCCGTTGAGTTTCGGCGCGCCCATGAGGCCCATCCCCACCCGATGTTTCTGTACAACTTCGCGCTGGCCAACAAGCAACTGGGCCGTCTGGACACCGCCGTCGATGCCGCCGAAGCAGCCGCCGAGATGGATGGGGCGCTGCCCCCGGAACAGGATGCGCGCAACAACGCTATTATCACCGCCGGCACCACCGTCTACGGCGGCGAGGAACTGGCGGAGGAGCTTGAGAGTCTGCTTGGCGAGCCGGTTGCAGAAGAAGAGGAAGACGACGAAGAGGAGATCGCCGACATTGACGCCCCCCCCGAGCCGGCGGACGCCAGTTGGGGGCTGGTGGGCTGGGCGGGAGTGGGCGCCATCGGCGCCGGCGCCGCCGGACTGGTACTCGGCGGGGTCGCCCACGCCGACGTCAGCCCCTACCGCAGCGAGTTCGAAGAACGGCAGCAGCGCAACCCGGAATCAACGGCCCTCGAGGACTTCGAGTCCGAAATCACCGCCCGCGAGACCACTCGAAACATGTTGTTCATCTCCGGAGGTGCCCTGATGGCTGTCGGCGCCGGACTGGTCGTCTGGGAGTCAATGACCGGGCCCGACACCGACGCCGAACCGGCGGCGATGCAATGGAACATCCATCCCGGCGGCGCCGGGGTGACCCTGCAGTGGTAATCACGGCTGGTCAGTCATCGATCCACTCGATGGTCACGGCGCCGTCACCGGTGTTATCACCGGTCTGTCCGCTCGTAAGGTCCGCGTCGTCGTGAAGTTTCGAGCCTCCTCCACCGCCGGAGCAATACGATCCTGATTCCGTCCCCGCAGCTCTGCCACCACCGGAGTATCCCCCGCCACCGCCACAGGTGTGCCGATTGTTATCGGCGCTAGGGACGGCACCTCCCCCTCCTCCGAAGCCGCCCTCGGCGTCTGCATCACCGCCCTGGCCACCGTTCATAAATGCCAGTCCTTCTCGATCGAAACTCCCACCTCCATCCGATATGAGCCCCCCACCGCTACCAGCAGACCCCCCTGAGCCGTCGCCCCCCTCGCCATCTTCTCCGCCGTCCTCCGTGTTTCCGTCACCGGAGGTCTGACCGCTCCGGCCCGCCTCGCCGTCGTCTCCATGTCGGTTGTCGTGATTGTGCCGCAGGTTTCCTCCTCCCCCACCGGCGACGGCAAGCGGTGCATCCTCTTCATCAACTACGAAGCTACCTCCACCTCCCGAGGCGGCATGGCCTTGATCTTGTGCATACTCGCCTCGCTGGCCAACCAGAATCCGAAGTTCGTCGCCGGCATCCAATGAAATCTCGCCACTAACGTACGCCCCGCGCGACTCCTCGGTGTTGTTGTCGTAGTAATCATCCCCCTCCGCCCCCCAGGCCTTGATGCGGTATGTCCCGGTGACGGGAACGGTCCACCGCTGGATGCCGGGAGCTTCATTGTCATCGATGGTCACAAAACCATCGAGCAACGGGTCACCCTCGTATTCATCGTCGCAATCGGACTGGCTCGGCCCTTCTCTGCCGGAACTGCCGCAGGTTGAAAACTCCCACTCCGGCTCTTCGACGGTGGTAACCTCCCAGGGATCAGATTCGGTATCCCCGACGGTGAGGGTAGCCGTATCGGACTCGCCGAAGCTGTCGGGGGCGGTCATGCGGATCTGGAGTTCGTCACCCAACTGCACATCGTCCAGGTCTTCGAACCATGCGTCTTCACTGGTAGGCCGGACTTCACAGTTTTCGCAGTCGGCGTCGACGAAAAGTGGCTCTCCATCATCCAATTCGGCGTCAATGCCGGTAATCTCGACCACATCCGATTCGACCACGCTGTTGGGCATCACGTCGGACTGGTCTTCGAACTCGATAGGGTCGGGCTCGTAATCGTAGGTGTACACTTCCAGCGACGCAGTTATCTCCACGCCTTCCTCGTTTCCGATGGTCACCACGATGTCCTCTGTCTCGGTATGATCAGGAGCTGTGACATTGGCAGTCGGCGCAGTAGAGTTGGCGATATCCCAGTTGCCCTCGCTACTCCATTGATAACTGGTCGCATTTTCGGCATCGACCTCGACGTTAAATGGGTCACCGAGTTCGACGGGCATCTCCGTATCAGCCCAGGGGCCAAAGGTAATCGTGGGCGCATCTTCGCCGAGGGTCTCTACATCCACCTGACTGGAGGCAGAACGGTCGTCCTCATCGGTCACCGTCAGTTCCACGGTGCCGGACTGCTCCGGTTCATCGGGGGCGATCAACTGTGGCTCGGGCCCCAGCAATGCGTCGTCGCCGGTGGCCGTCCATCCCTCCGGGATCGTCCAGTCGTAGTCCAACTCGTCCCCGTCGGGATGGCTGACCTCGGCGATTATCTGCTGGTTCTCACCGGGCGCGACCGCCGGTGGGTCTGCAGTCAGCGAATGAATGGTTGGCCCACCGGGATCGGAGGTCGACACCGTCACCTCGCCGGTGTCCGACTGGTCATAGCCGTCTGTGACCTCCACTTCGACGGTGGCCTCTTCACCGGGGTCCTGGTGAGCCTCCAGCCGGGCCTCATGCTGGTCGTCGTCGGTCAGCTCCCAGCCCTCATCGTCGACGGTCCACTGGTAGGTCAAGTCCGCATCGTCGGGCGCGTCCACATCCACGGTCAGCTCGATCATCTCGCCCGGATCGGCGGTCTCGGGATCGGCATGGACGCGGACTACTTCCGGGGCGTCGGGCCTGTCGCCGTCCTGCCACTGGCCGTCGGTGCAGGTCAGCCCCTCGTAGTGCTCGCCTTCGTGCTCCGAGGGACACTGGTCGCCCCGGTCTGGCGCCGGCTCACACCGGTCACCAAGACAGGCTTCGTCGTCGAGGCACTGTTCATGCTCGTCGCACTGAAAGTCGACGTCCGGAGCCTCCTGGAGGCATCCCGACAGAATCATGACCAGGCCCCCTGCCATCACAACAGCAAGTCCCACGATCCGCAGGCGTTGACGAACCATACCAGCACCTCATTGTTTGATTTCCAGGCGATGTACTCACTTCACCACCAAATGGAATCGGCGGCAATAAGCCAGCAACCACGGGTCGAGATAGATGTCAGCACAGGTTAGCACCTACTATTGCACCCGCAACAGGTCAAGGTTTCGTGGCTGTCAGGCGGCCACGCCGCTTGACTCCATTACAGCCGATCATACAGGCTCGCCGGCATGATCCGCAGCAGTGTCGGGCGTCCAGAACCGGAGAAGTGCGATGAACCCCAGACTGATCATTGTCGTTGCATGTGCTGCATCTCTTATCGGCTTTCCTGCCGGGGCCGAAGAACTCGAAGAGGTGGATCAGCAGGATGTGGAACAGGAAGACCAGGATGATCTGGAGCGTGCACAGGCGTACTTCGACGATGGAGCGGAACACTTTTACGAAGGTCGTTACGGTCGGGCTGCCGTGGAGTTTCGCCGCGCCCACGAAATCCACCCTCATCCGTTGTTTCTGTACAACTTTGCGCTGGCGTCCGTTCAGACGGACCGCCTCGACGACGCGCTGGACGCGGCGATCGAAGCGGATGCGATGGAAGAGCCTCTGCCCCAGGAACAACACAGCCGCAACCGGGCTCTGATTTCCGGGGCGTCCACCGTATTTGCGGCCGAAGATGCGGCCGAACGTATCGACGAACTGGGCGTGGACCCGCCGGAAGAACCGGAACCGCCGGAAGACCTGGTGGAAGCAGACGATCCCGATTTCGGTCTACTGGGCTGGACCGGCGTGGCCGCCCTGGGCGCCGGTGCCGCCGGGCTGGTACTCGGCGGGCTGACCCACCACAATTTTCAACCGGCCCAGGACGAAGTGGATCAACGGATGGACCGCAATCCCGATGATCCGGGAGTCAGCGAGCTGGACGACTGGGTTTCGGGCCAGCAGACGTTGCGCAACGTGTATTTCATCTCCGGGGCGGCACTGATGGTCGCTGGAGCCGGTCTGGTGATCTGGGAGTCCGGTGGCGGGGGCGACGATGCTGAACCAGCAGCGATGCAATGGAACATCCATCCCGGCGGCGCCGGGGTGACCGTGCAGTGGTAATCGCACGTGCTGACCACAACAACCTTGCAACAGGGGGGCAAACTCGCCATCTTGGCGCCGGACCATCGCCAGATCACCGCCTTCTGACACCGTTTGTACTTATGCGACAAATTTCGACGCTTACCTGCCTGGTCATTCTGCTGGCCACCCCCCTGGCGATCGGCTGTGCTTCCGACAGCCCGCGCTACGCGGACCCGCCTCCCGGCTCCCACAGCCCGGCGGCCGCCCCCGATGAGCGTGGCACCGACGATCGACGCGACGACATCGAAGACCAGGAGCGCCCGGAAGAAGAACAAGAAGACGACATCGAACCGATGCCCGACATCGAATAAGGGAGGCCGACGTTGCCCCATCGCCGCGACCACCGGCAGCGGGCTGATCGTCGGATTCGGCGCACGCCTGGGCAGCGGCGGCACCAGTAGCCATGGTGATGAGCAAGCAGCTTCAGCGGTGGGTAGTCCGCGGAGATGAAGAGCCCGACGGCTGACCTGCTTGTCTGAGTGTACCACGCTTGACCGCCCCGGGGAGACCCCGGAGAATGCAGGCACCTACACTGCAACTCACAACGGATCGAAGCCCCCGGTTGTATCCCGTTTCTCAAAGGTCATTGGTCATGTCTCGTCTGTACGCTCTGTTTGTTGGTGGCCTGTTCGTGCTCTTGCTTCTGACGGGCTGCAACCTTGACGACGATCTCGTCGCTCCCGGCGATCCCTGTGACGACGAAGGGGCTACCGACGGAAGTCTGGTGTGCGAAAACGGCGAGTGGGTCGAGGCCGATCTGGACGCCGGGGTAAGCGATGACGTCGAAGATGACGTCGAGGATGACGTCGAAGATGACGTCGAAGACGATGTAGAGTGTGTCCCGGAGTCGGACGAAGAATTCTGTACCGCCGCGGACGCTGAATGTGGAGAGGTGGTGGCCAACGACAACTGCGGGGAGGCCCGGTCCGTAAACTGCAGCGAGTTGGATGGATTCGGCTGTGGTGATCTGGGGGAATGTCTGCTCGCCGAAGACGATGACGAGTTGGACGCCAACACCTGTGAATGCCCGGATGTCGACGTTGACGACGGCGACAGCCAGGTGTGCGAACAGTTGGGCGCCGAATGCGACAGCATCGACCTCGCCGAGTTGTGCGCCCCCTGGGACGACTACGACCCGGTGGACTGCGGTGAGTGCCCCGGCGACGAGCACTGCAGCGGTGAACTCGGCGAATGCGTTGAGTGCTACGACGCAAGTCACTGTAATGTGCCCACCATACCCTGCTACGAGCCTGCCTGCGACGATCACACCTGTGGCACAGCACTGCAGTCATGCCCGGGCAACCAGGAGTGCTGTGTCGAAGACGGCACAGCGAAGTGTAAGGACGACATCAGCGACCCCGGCGGGGACTGCCCCAACGGCGACGAGCCAGAGAAGCAGTGACCATCCCCCTCACCTGTTGCATCACAGCGCTTTCAACGTTTGATTTGTCAACAGGAGTTGAATGCCTGCGACGATTGCAGTGGCACGGCTGCAGGCACGTGATTAGCTTTCGAGCGAACTGACCTATCGGCGTCCCGACACCGGGGCGCCGATGGCTTTTTGCGAGTTGCCGAACGTCTACAACCACCCCAGGGGGGATTCATGTTCAACCGCCTCAAAGACAACGTCGTTGTGATCACCGGCGCCTCAAGCGGGATCGGGCGCGCCACGGCACTCCGGCTCGCCGACAAAGGCGCCTATGTGGTCGCCGCCGCCCGGCGCGAACGAGCACTGGAAACGCTCGCCGGCGAGTGTGAGCAGCGCGGCACACCGGCGCTTCCCGTCGTCTGTGACGTCACCGACGAGGATGCCGTCGAAGATCTGGCCGACGAGGCGCTGAGCCACTTCGGGCGGGTCGACGCCTGGGTCAACAACGCCGCGGTCAGCCTCTTTGCGCGCTTTGAGGAGGCGCCATCGGATGCGTACCGCCAGGTCATCGAGACCAACCTGTTCGGCTACATCCACGGCGCCCGCGCGGCGATACGGTGCTTTCGCGAGCAGGGCTACGGCAATCTGGTCAACGTCTCGTCGATGCTGTCCAGAGGTGGGTCGCCCTATGTCAGCGCCTACGCGGCGTCGAAGTATGCGGTCAACGGGCTGAGCCGGTCGCTCCGCCAGGAGTTAACCGACAGTGACATCGAGGTGTCGGTGGTAATGCCCGCCTCCATCGACACCCCGCTGTTCCAGCAGGCAGCCAACTACACCGGCCGGGCCGTCAAACCGATGGATCCGGTGTACGCCCCCGAAAAGGTCGCCCATACCATCACGAAAGTGATCAAAAAGCCGAAGCCCTTGACCTATGTAGGCAACGCCGGGCGGATGATGGGGATGCTCAACAACGTCTCCCCGCCGTCGTACGACAAGGCGATGGCCCGGCAGGTCGAAAACGATCACTTTCAGGAACTTCCCGCCCCCCCACAGGAGGGGAATTTGTACGAACCTCAAGACCACTGGGCACGCGTCGACGGCGGTTGGGGTGGCAAGACAGGACTGCTGTCCAACGGCACAGCGAAAGTGGCGATGGCGGGGCTGGCGATGGCACTTCCAGCGATGGCCTATGCCTGGTGGTCCAACGGTGGAGCATCGAAGCTGAACAAGGTGCGGGCGCTGCTGCCGGGCTGACCGGCGTCTCCGGTCGTTGATGTCCTGTACTCTTCGCCTCGTTCACACTGCCCGAAGCGCCGGTGACGCCATGAAAGCAGACAGCTATCTCGCCGACTTTGACTCCGCCGCCGCCATGGTGCGGTCGACCTCCCGGTATCTGAACGCCGAACCCACCGCCGGGCTGGGGATGATGCCGCGGCTGGTTTCGCAGCTTGTCGAGCCCTTCGCCCGCGGGATCAACGTGTTGCCCCGCAAGCTGCGCGAGCAGATCTACACCTGGAGTGGCTGGAACGAGGCAATCCGTGCTCGCAACCTCGCCAGAGTGCGCACCGACGAGATCCGGGACTGGGTCGTCGACGCCTATCCCAAACGGCAGTTCCCGGCGGCGTTCATCGGCTCGTCGGGAGGGGCGATGGTGCATCTTGCCTGCGCGATGGGTGCGCCCTGGCTTCCACAGACCACCCTGATTCCGGTGCGCCGCCACGGGGTACACCCCGACGAACCGCGCGAAGACGTCGGCTGGGGGCTGAAGCACTTCCGACCGCTTCTGGAAAACAACCCCCACCTGCAGTTGCATCACATGCACGACCCCAACCAGGACCGGTTGATGGTCCAGCATATGACCTACTTCCGGGTGAAGATGCGCCGGCTCGGCGCGGCCTACGAGCGATTTCTCGCCGAGCGTCTGCCCCGGGGCGCGACGCTGTTTGTGGTGGACTGCCAACTGAAGTGGCCCACAACGAAGTTGGCCGAACGCTACTACTTTCAGCACGGAGCGCTGGGCGGGGCGACGATTCGGGAGTTTCACGACGGGGGGCCTCGCGTCGAACAATATCTTCAGCGCTACGACTCCCACCGCCGCCGCTGGAACGCCCCCGAGCCGGATGCAAAACGCCCGGAAGCCGAGTGGGGCTTTGAGCCGGCGATGATGGACGACATTCAGCGCATCGTCGACGAAAACGGCTACCGGGTGCGCCGGCTCAGCTTTGAAAACCCACAGGATCTGAGCGACCTGGTCGCCGATCTGTATCGATGGTGGTACCGCCGGAGGAATCTGCGGGCGAACCGACTCATCGCCGAGTCCTTCGTTTTGCATGACCCGTACACCGTGCTTCGCACCGGATCGGTGCCCTACTGGATGGTATTCAACAAACAACCCTCGAAGCGTCGGCTGGCCAACTACCTGGACGAACGACCGGCCTTCGATGAGATCGGAATGATGCTGTTTTCGCACGGAACCGACTCCATCGGGCTGGTGCCCATCGAGGAGTGGAAACAGCAGCTAAAGCGAGCGCGGCGCCGCGGGTTTTTCATCGGCGTCGACGAGGAAGCCTATCCCCGGGATTTCGCCTCCTTCGTGCGCTATCACACCGAATTCACCCGACAGGTTCGAGCGCGTTACCCGATGCCGGGACCGCTGCACATCCGCCAGCTCCAGGAGTTTCTCAGCGATCATGGCCACCGGTTTGACGTCGAGTGGACCACTGACTTGGAATCTCCGGGCGATGATGTAGGGTACCGGCTTCCACACCTTGCGCCCTGACTGAATGCTGATGGCTTTTGTTTGAACACCAATGCCCTCCTCCTCCCCGGACAACCAGGCAAAACCAAAGAAACGGCGGGTACCCATCGAGGATCCACCGGTAAAGCTGTGGCCCAAGATCGCCGCAGCGCTGGTAGCGATCACCGTGGCGGTGGTGCTGGTGATTGGCCCGGTGGATCTGGGCGAGAACCTACTTGAGTGGTGGCAGGAGGAGACGGGCGTAGTCGGTGCGCTGGGCTACGCGGTGTTTTATGTCTTCGCCACCGTCTGCTTCGTGCCCGCTGCGATTCTGGGCGTGGGCGCCGGGTTTTTGTTCGGCGGGGTCTGGGGCAGTGTCATCGCCGTGTTGTGCCGACCGCTGGGAGCGTTGGTGGCCTTTACGATCGGGCGACATCTGGCACGGGACTACGTGCGACAATGGATCGAGGAGTGGCCTCGGTTCGGGCTGGTCGACAAAATGACGAAGAGCGAGCCCTTCCGCATCGTCATGCTTCTGCGGCTGGTGCCGGTGCTGACGTTCAACATCACCAACTACGTGTTTGGGCTCACCGCTGCGCCCTGGCGCAAGTACTTCATCGCCACCTTTTTGGGAGTGCTGCCGGGGTCGCTGTTTTACGTCTACGTCGGCTCGGCGGCCGGTGATGCGACCCGGGCGGTGGCGATGGAAGACGCACCGCCGGTGACCGACCACATCGTCACCTGGATCATCGGCGGGATCGCCATTCTCGCAGCGCTCAGCTACCTGACCTGGCGTGCCCGTAAGTACTGGGTAGAGCTGATGGAGCAAGAAGAGGCGAAAGCACAAGAAGAGGCGAAAGCAGCCCAAGAGCCACAACAAGAGGATGGCTCGGAGGCCGACGAGCCACCGTCGTAGACGCCTCGGGCTGTGTGACTACGTTTACCGACACGCCACTACCAAGACATCCCGGGGGGGATCATGTTCCGGTATCTTTTGCCGACCGTTGTCGTGTTGTGCCTGTTGATCATGCTGGCTCACGTGGGCACCGCGCTGGCCGAAGACGGGGCCGACGAAGATGCTGCGGTCCAGACGCTGCGCGCCGGGGGTGACACGGCGGTGTTCGCCGCCGGGATCTGCCCCGCCGACGCGGCGGTGGACGAGCGCCGCGCGCACTGCTCGGAATGCCCCGATGAAGCACCGTTGCAACAGGGCCGGATGGCCGTGCGCCGCGTCTTCCAGGGCGATTTTGCAGGCGACGGCACCCGGCGGGCCGTCGTCGCTCTCAACGGCTGCGCTTCCAGCTATGCCGAGGGACACGCCACGGCTCTGTTCGAAAAACGAGACGGCCGCTGGGAGAAGACCGACTACCACCAGGGGATGAACACCTCCATGTGCCGGCTCTTCGATCTGGACGGGTTGCACACCCTGGTCTGCCTGGACCGCCAGTTCCGAAACAGCGGCTCCAAGACCGACATCTTTGCATTCAGCCCCGGCGCCGACGGATGGAGTATCACCGACCTGCATCAAACCTTCGACCACTCCGGAGACTGCGACGGCGACGACGAGATCACTCGGCGGCTCATCAGCATCCACACCGGTGTGTTCACCGACGACGGCGATCCGATGATCGGGCTGCTCATCGAGTCCAGAAATCGCACGCCCAACGCCGATGAACCCGAGGGATGCAGCGACTACGACGTGGAGGCATCGCACAAGCTGATGGTGTTTCGCCCCGCCGACGACGGAATGGAGACCGTCGAGTTCGATGACCCCTGTGCCCACCCGGAGCGCGCCCGGGTGTTGCGCGAAGGGGGTGGTCAGTGTTGAGATGAGCGGGCCAACGCTGCGGATGCCCCGGAAACGCTATGGTCGACGAAGAAAACGACAATCCACCACCGAACATCGTGACGCTAGAGGACGGCGACGACGCTTCCCATCACAGTATCCCGAAGCCGGATGACCACACTGACACCGTCGCCGTGGGACTTGAAGAGTGGGCCACCGCCCGAGAAGCGCTGGCCCGGCTGGAAGTACGGCTCGAATCACGTACGGAAGATGTCAGCCGCGCCGTCGAATACGCCCGCGAACTGGAAGCGGAGTGCGACCGGCTCGCCGACCTGATCGAAGACGCGCGAGCCGCCACCGCCGAGGCCGAAGCAGAGTTGAACGAAGAGCGGGGCCGAAGCGCCGAGTTGCGCGAACGCAACGCGCAGTTGATCGAGCAGCTCGAAGAGCTCAGTGGCATCCGGGCGCGCGTTCACCTTGAGCGCGGCCGGCGCGAAGAGGCCGAAGAAGCGCAGCAGGACCAACAAGAGCAGATCCACCGGTTGCAGCGACGCATCGAAGAGCTGACCGAGGCGCTCGAAGAAGCCAAGGAGGCGGGATTTACCGCCGAGGTGGGGGCGCTGACGATCGAGTGGAAGCGATAGGGTCTCGTGTCGTGGGTCTCGGGTCGTGGGGTCGTGTCCCCTGCGAGATAGGAGCACCTCCGTGTATTGAGATCAATTAAGATTGGCGGGGAGAGTATTGCACCGACGTTGGTCCGCGCCCCTTCAAACCTCTCTGGGGCAGAAAGCCCGCCCATAAATCTTAGATAGCCGAAGGCGTAGTTCAGCCGGAGGCGTCCTAAATAGAAGGCGGTGGTGTAGCCACGGAGGGTCGCCAGGTCTTCGCACTTTACCCCCCTCCGGGCTCCCTGCTACAACATCTCCGTCGTCTCCCAGTCGTATGCGCAGTTGTGGCAAGCTGACCAAACCCTTTTGCGCCGGAGCGCCCGATGCCACGGAAAATGGCGGTTTTCTGCGACGAAACTGGAACTCACAACTGCAAATATTTTGGCTGGGGCTCGATCTGGTGTCCCCTGGACAAAACCCGCGAGTTGGACCGCCAGATCGGCCGGCTGTACGGGCGACGCCGCAAAGAACTGAAGTGGACCAACTGTGGGAGCTCCCGGCGCTACGGCAACATCGTGCGCTGGTTCTTCAAAACCCCCTGGGTCTGCTTCCAGTCCTTCCTGGTGCGCAAGGACACGATGGACATCTTCTCGGGCAACGCCTCGAAGCGGGTGGCCTTCAAGAAGCTTTTGTGCACCATGCTGACCACCCAGATGCAGCGGTTCGACGAACTACCAGGCGGCCCCCGCCAGTTTACGGTGTACGTCGACGAGGCCGGCGATTCGACGCGCTCGATGACGGAGCGCGAATTTCGAATCCTCACCGCCACAGCCCGCAAGCGCACCAACTCCGAGCGCGATTACGTCACCCAGTACCGGCGCGTCGACAGTAGAAGCCGCCGGGGCATCCAACTCGCCGACATCCTCATCGGCGCGATCCGCGCCCGCTGGGAAGGAAGACCGAGCGGAAGCAAGGGCAGAGTCTGCCGCGAGATCGCGACCCATCTGGGCTGGAAAGATCTACGGGGGCTGACCCCGCCGAACATCAAGTTCAACATCTGGATGCACCACGACGGCTACGACGCCTCCCCCCATATCGAACACCGAAAAGTGCGGCTGAAGCGCCGCAACGGAGACCCTCAGCGGCTGTTCGACCGGCTGAAACATCCCGTCGGTTGAAAGACCTGATTCATCCTCCCCCGAAGCGCCAGCGCACGGGGGAGGTGGCCGCGCAGCGGTCGGTGGGGGCCTGATTCATCCTCCCATCGCTTCCTCAACAACCTCACGCAACTCATCAAGCCCACCGGCCTCGCCCAACTCAAGCGCCTCGTCGCGCTCCATCTCCCCTTCCAGATAGGTCTTCAACGCCAGCAGACCAGAAGCCCGCTCCGAGGTACCACAGTGCACCAGCGCGTCATCCTCCGCATCACCAAGCGCCTCGGCGAGCTTTTCGGCGTTGTCAGCAGTGAAACCCTCGTCCGGGTCTACCGGAATGGAAACATATTCCATTCCCAACTCCTCCGCTTTCTCCGCACCGTCTACGTACCCGTCTTCGTCTTCTTCGCGCAGGCTGATGATCAGGCCCACTCCCTCATCGGCGAGCGCCTCGAAGTCCTCCGGTTCGGGCTGCGCCGAGGTGATAATCCCGTCGGTGGGCTCACCCATGTTCGGCAACATCAGCCCCGCTTCTTCCTCATCGGCCTGATCTTGCTGTTCGACCTGCTCGACTTCTTCTTCATCGGCCTGGTCGTCCTGCTGTTGGACCGCCTCCGGCTCTTCAGCAGTGTCGTCTTCGTCGGTCTCGCATCCGAGCAGCGCAAGTGAGGCGATAAGGGCGATGGCGAGTAGCTTCGGTTTGAGCATGGTAGGCTCCTGAGAGCAATTCGGATTGATGAGTGAGCGCTGGAGCGCACGGTAGCACTTCCTCCACAATTTGCCGAAGGGATGGAAAACAAAGCTCCTTCGGAGCGATCACGGACCGCTGCCGGCCCGGCGGCCTAGCTCCCACGGAGCGATATCGGGAGCGCTGCCGGGCCGGCGGCCTAGCTCCCACGGAGCGATCAGGGAGCGCTGCCGGCCCGGCGGCCTAGCTCCTGCG
>SKMT01000080.1 GCA_007120915.1 Myxococcales bacterium
CGGCACAAGGCTCGCAGGGCTCCAAAAACCGTCAAACATGACTCGCTCGGCACATTGATCGTCGTTAGACAGAGATCCAGATGACCTCCCAAAAACCGATCCGATCCGAAACCCTGACCGGCGACGACGAGCGCACCTACATCAACCAGCTTCTGGCGATCATCCGCGCCGCCCGCCTCAATGATCGCTACACCGACCCCCGTCGGCTCGGCGCCCATATCCGGGCGATGAGCTCCGAGGTGCATCGTGGTGAATACGACGGCATCCAGGTCAACATCGACAGTGGGCTTCCCACCTACCGGGAGTTCACCCGGGTGCAGACGGACGTGCAGATCGCCGGCGACCAGCTCAACAAACTGGGAAGCCGGCGAGAACTGGCGAGAAAGGCCGCCGAGTCGGACCATCAGGTGCACCGACGCCAGCTTGCAAAGTACGACTACTACGACGACATCGCCGACACACCGCTGGTGCCGCTGGGGGCGATGGACGTGACACTTCGGCGCATCGAGCCCGACGAAAACCGCGCCCACTTCCGGATTACCTTCGACAAGCTCGACGCCTCCGGGGTGTTCACCCGCCACAGCATCGAGTTGAGCCAGCAAAAAAGCGTGTGGAGCCGCAACATTGTCGAACTCGACGAGGAGACCTCCTCGCACACCGACGAGTTCCAGTCGCTGATTTACAAGTTCAGCGCCATGGATGCGGAGTTTACCTACGCGAAGCTCGAAACGCTTTCGGGCGTGACCGTGCAGCGGGTAACCAAGGGCACGGTGGGCCCCATCTACTTTGGTCGCTGGGATGCCCCGGAGTCGATCAAAGAGATCATCGGCGACGACCCCGACAGGTTCGTCGCCATGTTCGGGCTCGACAACGCCGCCGACGACGTGGACGAACACAAAAACAACGACCCCTTCGGCGAGCTGTTCGAGCACCAACTAACGGGCAACATGCGCGCCACCTACGCACGGGCGAGAGAGCAGTTCGACTACCGGGTGTACCGGGACCGCAAATTCGTTGTGCCCCGCGGGCTGGAAAACGACGTTCGGGCGTTGTGTGAGGAGCGAGGCACGAAGAATATCGTGTATTCGGTGAGGTAGATGGGCCTTCCCTACTCGACCTCGATGCTCGATCTCGACCTCGATGCTGACAGAGCGTCTGCTTCTGGCTTTCATTGTCCGCTGTGCCGTTGTGCTCCCTACCTACTCTTCGTCTCTTGTCTCCTGCCCCTGCTCCCACCGTTCGAACTCCGAGTGCCGCACCCGGTGTCGTGAAAATGGCGCAAAACACGATAAATCGCGACATATAGGCTTTAATTGCGCCAAATTGCGCCACCGGTGGGTGCAGCGGCGGCAGGATCTGTGTCGGCGCTTGAGAGAGCATGGTCCGTGGGTCGGTGACCAAACCTCGTCCGTATCCATTGCGATCAAGATCCCATAATATTCCTCCCGGCAATGAACTACCGGCACAGAAGTAATGACCATGAACCTACCGACTTTTGACGAACTGGGCTCGATTCAAGCACTAAAGGAAAATTATGTCGTCGAGGCCAAGAGAGCCCAGGGCCGTTCCGGTGACGGTGCTGTTCCAAATTCAATGTGGGAGACTTACTCCGCCTTCGCCAATGCGAAAGGTGGGTGGCTACTCCTTGGAGTTGAAGAGACCAGTGATGGCCTCAAACCTGTGGGACTCGGCAACCCGGAGAAGCTGCGCAAACAGATCTGGGATATCCTCGAAAACCCCCAGAAGGTCAGCGTGAACCTTCTTGACGAACAGGATATCCGTCTTGTCGAGGAAAGCGGAGTTGTCTGCCTGGTCATGCGCGTTCCTCCGGCGACACGCGAGAACAGGCCTGTCTACATTGGCGAAAATCCTATGAAAGGCACGTATATTCGACGTCACGAGGGCGACTACCGAGTTGAAAAAGATCGCGTTAAGCGAATGCTTGCCGAAGCACGTAATCCGGGACGTGATGCCCTGATCTTGAGCGGCTACTCCATCGACGATCTGCGAGAGGAGTCATTAAAAGCCTTTCGCAACGTGTTTCGTAGTGTCAGCCCCGACCATCCGTTTCTTGAGGGCGACGACGAGGAGTTGCTTCGTCAGGTCGGTGGTATCAAAATGAATCGCACCACCGGCGAAAAGGGCATATCCGCCGCTGGTCTTCTGATGTTTGGCAAGCTCTTTGCCATTCGTGATCATTTCGATGACTTCTTTCTCGATTTTCAGCAACGTGATTCGCCCGCCGATGATGGGCCGCGATGGTCTGACCGCGTGTGTACTGACGGAAGTGGACCTCAAAATGTCTATGATTTCTTCCGTACTGTCACCCGCAGACTGACTGCCGAGGTGAAGATCCCCTTTCAACTCCAGGATGGCCATCGCCGGATTGATGAAACTGACGTCCACAGCGCTCTACGCGAAGCGTTGGTGAATACATTGATCCACGCTGATTACGACAACTCGAAGGCGATTCGCATCATCAAATTCCCGTCGATGTTCGTTTTCCGAAATCCCGGTCGCCTCCGGGTTACGAAAGCACAGGCCTTTCAGGGAGGCATCAGTGATTGCCGAAACCCCAATCTTCAGAAAATGTTCCAGATGATCGGTGCTGCCGAAAAGGCAGGTTCCGGAGTTCCAAAAATTGTTCGTGCATGGAAAGACCAGCACTGGCGCCAGCCGAACCTTGTCGAGGATATCGATCATGAACTCACCGAATTGACTCTTACCACGGCGAGTCTCCTCGACGATGAGGCGGTGGAGGCCCTCCGTCACCGTTTTGCACCACGTTTCGACAGCCTCGATCGAGATGCCAAGGTCATCCTCGTTACGACCTTCGAGGAACACTCGACGACTCACGAACGACTGATGGAGGTTCTCGATGACATTCATTCCCGTGACTTAACGCTGAAATTGGACCAATTGGTCAACAAAGGGTTCCTGAACCGACTAGGATCAGGCCGTGGTTCTTACTACGAGTTGACCGGTGAAAACGGAGCGTCGGCTGATGTCGCGCCGCCTACCCTGTTCGACCTGCACAATAGCTCCCATGATTCGGACCCGCACTCCCATGATTCGGACCCGAGCATCCATGATTCGGACCCGAGCATCCATGATTCGGACCCGAGCATCCATGATTCGGATGAGAAACCTCCCTTCGAGACTGCAACCAACCCTGGAGAATGGTCACAACTCCAGCAGATCGCTCAACCCATCGCAGAGATGGGCCGGGTCCCACGCGAACGCATGGAGAAGATCCTCCTGCAGTTATGTCGAGATGGCTTCCGCACCAGAAAAGATCTGGCCCGACTGGTCAACCGCACGGAAGGATATCTTCAGCAAAACTACCTTACTCCCCTGGTTGATGCCGGCAGACTTCAACCTCGACATCCCGAGCGCAAAACTCATCCATGCCAGGCCTATCGGACGAGCAATGACACCGATGCCGAATGACGACGCCCGGACCATCGTATGAATGATTCTAGCTCTACATCCCCCACATCCGCCCCCGCCGGCTCCGCCGAGGGGATGGTCGATAACCTGGTCACCCAGTTTAGCTCGGCGCTCGATTGCTTCCGGGAGCTGGTGCAAAACAGCATCGACGCCGGGACGTCGCGGGTGGATATCTGGATGGACTACGAGCCCGGCGAGGGGCACGAAGGCACCATCAAGATTCACGTCGAGGACTTCGGCGAGGGGATGGACGAGCAGATCATCGACGAACAGCTCACCCGGCTGTTCGCCTCGGGCAAGTCGGAGGATCTGACCAAGATCGGGAAGTTCGGCATCGGCTTCGTCTCCGTGTTTGCGCTGCAGCCCAAAGCGGTGCTGGTGCATACGGGGCGAAGCGGCGAGTACTGGGAGGTGCTGTTTCACGAGGACCGATCGTTTTCGAAAACCCGGGTCGACAATCCCGTCGAGGGCACCCAGATCACCATCTTTCTGGAAGACGAATACCACCGCTACCAGCAGTTGGCCGAAGAGATTCCGGCGACGCTCAAACACTGGTGCAGCCACTCGGCGGTGGAGGTGAGCTTCGAGGACCGGTTCAACAACGACGACTTCGCCCCGCCGGAGGTGATCAACGAGCCCTTCGAGGTCGACGGAATCTGCCATCAGACCGTCGAACACGAGGGCACCGAAATCGTGATCGCCTACAACGAGCGGCCCATCTACGGGTTTTACAACCGGGGGCTGACACTGAGTCTGACCGACGTGGGCGACGACGTGCTGGGCCGGTGGAAGAGGCGGTTTGAGTTGATCTCGTTCAAGATCAAATCGCGGTATCTGGAGCACACCCTGGCGCGGGATTCAGTCATCCAGGACGAGCAGTACGAACGGGCGATGACGCTTGTCGAAGATGCGGCCAACGGCCCGTTGCTCGACGCGCTGGTCGGCGAACTCGAAGAGCTGGCCGCCGCCGACCAGTGGTCCGTCGAGCAGTACCACCGCTACGGGCGGCTGGTGAAATTTCTGGCCCAGGAGCCGTCCGAAGAGCTGATGCGCCACGCCGACCGGCCGATTCTGCGGTGCCTCAACGGCTCGCCGATGACGCTCGCCGATGCCTGGGCGTCGTTTCGCGAACACAACCGGCTTCTGGTCGCCGCGGAGTCGACGCCTCTGGTCGAGCAGTTGGGCGCTCTCGATGTACCGGTTATCGCCGGGCGCGCGCCCACCGAGGCGGTCGCCGGCGAACTGCGGTCGGTCTCCCGACTTCTGACCCATGTGCTCACCCACAAGGCCGGGCGCCCGGTGCGTGGATTTTTGTGGCGGGCGAAGACGGCCATCGGCGGGATGTTCGGCGACAGCACCGACGCGGAACTCGACCAGAAGATCCGGCGTCGGCTCATGCCCCCGCAGGCGGTCTACTTCCCGGTGGCCGTCGACGATGAGGTCGACGAGCAGTTGAGGCCGCTCATCGATGACACCCGTTCGCTTCTGAACGATGCCGGCGTGAAGCTGGCGGAACTGACCACCGGCGTGGCAACGTCGGGAGATGATCCTCCCTTCGTGATGATGGCCGACGAGATTGGACCGCTGATGCCCCGGACTGGCGCCGATGACACCGGGTTGGAAGACCAACCGGCGGTGGTGGTCAACCGCAACCATCCGCAGTTCGAGGCGATTGCCTCCACGCTGGAGCACGACCCGGCAATGGCGGCGTATATGCTGGCGAGGGCGGTGACGGCGGCCGGGGGCAGCCGGGCCGGCGAAGAGATGATCGAGTCGGCGCTTGGTGATGTGCGCCGGCAGTATTCGTGATGGTATTGGTCTCCGTGCTTGTGCAACCGCCATCTATTAGAGGTGCCTCCGGCTGAACAACGCCTCCGGCGAACTAAGATTTGTGGGGCGCTGCGGATGACCGTTTATGGCACATGAGTTCAGTTTCAGGAGCTGCAAATGATCGTTTGTGGCATGTAACCTCAGTCCCCAGCACCAAGCGCCCAGAGCCAAGCACCCAGCGCCCAGCGCCCAGTGCCCAGTGCCAAGCGCCAAGCGCCCAGCACCCAGCACCCAGAGCCCAGCACCCAGCACCCAGAGCCCAGCCCCTATGACAAACATCGACGACGTGATTGAACGGGCCCGCCAGCCCGGCGAGTTTACGGAACGCCGTGAATTTACGGTCGCCCGCGACCAGGCCATCGAGAAACTGAGGAAGTTCGCGCTGGTCAAGCCTCACTACTACATTCTGGAGCTGATCCAGTCGGCGGTGGCCAACGGGGCGACGTACATCGACATTCAATGTGGGCGCCGCGAGATGATGATGTCCTATGTCGGCGGCAGCTTCGAGAAGCAGCAGTTGGGCCGGTTGTTCGACTTTCTGTTTGCCGCCCAGGATGACCTGGAGCAGGGCGCGTTGAGACAACTTGCGCTGGGGGTGAACGCGCTGATGCACTACGAGCCCGACGAGATCATCGTCGAGAGCGGCGACGGCACCACCGGGGGCACCAGCCGGATCACCATCCACGGGGAGGACCGCGTCGAGGTGGGTACGCCCGATCGGCCGCTGGAGGGAACATTCGTGCGGACGTCGGGGATGAGCGGGCGACCGCTGTTTCAGGACCGGCCCCGGGAGTATCGAGCCGTCCAGGACCGGTGTCTCGTCGCCCCGGTGCCGATTCTGTTTAACCACGAGCCCGTATTTGGCTATTCGAGCCAGC
>SKMT01000210.1 GCA_007120915.1 Myxococcales bacterium
CGAAGACGCGGCGATGTTCGGAGTTCGGCTCACCGACGAAGAGATCACCTGCAGCAACGAGGCCGATGACCTGCTGAAGATCACCGACGAGACCACCCTGGCGCTCGAAGACATCGATCCGCCCTTCGGTGGTCAAGCCGAGGATACGGCTGTCGAAATCACCGCCTCCGATGATCCGGGCGACGACGAAGTGCAATTCGAGGCCACACCCCGCGCCTACCTGAACCCGCCAGATGACGCCGGAGCACTCGGCCAGGAGATCCAGGCGGTTCAGTTCATCGACGAAACGGAACTCAACGGTATCGTTCCCTCCGGGCTCTCCGTTGGCACCTACGACCTGATTGTGGTCAACCCCGAGGGTGAGGTCGGCGTGCTCGACGAGGCCTATGAGGTGACCGAGGAGCTTCCACCGCGCGTCGAAAGCGTCAGCCCCTCGGCCTGGCCCACCGACACGATTAGCGTGGACGTGGAGGGAGAGCATTTCCGCGATGACCCGGACGACCCGGAAGTGGAGGTGTTCTGCCAGCCCACCGGCGAGGACATCGACGACGAAGACGATCTGGACCAGCCCGACGACATCACCGTCAACTCCGTGTCGCCCACGCTCATCGAGTTGACCGTGGATGCGAGCAACCTGGAGCGGCTCAGCGCCTGCTACATGCGGGTGACCAACCCGGACGGCACCTACGACGTGTACTCGCCGATCACGATCACCAACCCGGCGGCGAAATTCCTGGAGTTCCAGGACGGGCCGGATCTGAACGACGCCCGGCGGGCACCGACGGCGCTGTCGGGATCGCCGACGCGGGCGAACCACTACGTGTACGCCATCGGCGGTGACGACGGCGACACGGGCGACCAAAACGCCACCGGAGAGTTCTCGCGCATCGACCGCTTCGGGGCTCCCACCGGGTGGAGTTACCTGCCCTACGAGCTTCCCGAAGGCCGCAGCTTCGCCGACGGGGCGCGCATCGACGACTTCGTCTACATGGTAGGCGGGGTCAAAGACGACGGCGTCACCGGCGAGATTCTTCGCGCTCAGGTGCTCGACCCGACGGATGTGCCGGAGATTGTCGCCGTGGACATCGACGTCGAAGAGCTTCTGGAGCCCGGTGATCCCAGTGATCCGGGCGGAATGGACGAGGGCACCTACTACTACCGGGTGTCCGCAGTCTACAGCGACGATGACCCGGCAAACCCCGACGGTGAATCGCTCGCCAGCGAGCCGCAGCCGGTCCAGCTTCCCATCGACGGCGCGGAAGTGACCATCGAGTGGGATCCGCCGGAGCAGATCAACCACGACATCGAGGAGTACCGGGTGTACCGCAACGTCGAACCGGACGACCCGTACGGCGACGAGTCGCTGATCGGCACCGTCGACGACGGGACCACCACCTTCACCGACGACGGCAGCATCACTCCCGACGACGACGAACAGCCGCTGCCGCTGGGCTCGCTGGGCACCTGGAAACAGGTCGGCGAACTCGATACCGAACGCCGAAGCTCAGGCATCACGGTGGCGCCGAGCCCGGCGTTTGACGACGAGTACTTCGTCTACGCCATCGGCGGAGAAGACGACGACGGTGAGATGCTCGATGACTATGAGTTCTTCAGCGTCAACGTCTTCGGCGAGCGCGACCAGGACGTCGGCACCCCGATGCAGGGTGTCGACGACGAGGGAGACGACCTGCTGCTGCCGGAAGCGCGCACTGCGCACACCGCGGCGGCCGCCTTCGGCCGAAACGCCAGCTCCGTGGCCGGGGAAGCACCCTCGATCTTCGTGTACGCCGGCGAAGCCGACGACAACGACACCCATGTGCGTGTCACCTACGTCGGCGACGACGGCTATCTGACCGAATGGGAAGAGTTGGGACCGACCCGGATGATCCCCGGCGGTCAGACCTCGGGCCACGCCGGTGCGATCATGAACAACAACCTGGTGTACGCCGGCGGAGGAAGCAGTGGTGACGCCGGAGACAGCGGTGACCACACCGAGGTGCAGTGCGACGGCGATGACTGTCCGCCGGCGACGATCTCGACGGCTTACTCCAACCTGTCGGATCTGGAGATGGAACCGCGCGCCTGGATGGGAGCGATTCCGTTCCGCGGGCTCTGGTACCACACCGGTGGTGTGGACACCGCCGATGAGCCCACTCCGACCGTTCAATTCTCGGTTGCCGGCGCAACGCCGTAGGCAACGGGGTCCGGTTTCCGGTTGGCAGTCCGAAAGGATCAGCACCGGAAGCCGGGCCCTCTCCCGCTCACCCCACTGGAAGCTCAACTGACTTTTTCAGCACCACCGTCACGCCCCAACTAAGGAGTCTAAGATGAAGCGTCTGATGTTCATTCTGCTCGCTGTCGGCCTGCTTGCCGCCTCCCCGGCGATGGCCGACGAACCCCAGGAAGACGACGCCGAAGAGGTCGAACAGACCGATGAGGCCGACGAAGCCGACGACCAGGAGGATGAAGTCGCCGACGACGAGGATGAAGTCGTTGACGACGAGGACGAAGTCGCCGACGAAGAAGACGACCAGGCAGATGAAGAGTTCGAGGATCTGGCCCTGGACGACGAACCGGCCGATGAGCCAGATGCCGACGAACCGGCCGCCGACGAGCCTGCCGCGGACCACCCGCTGCTGGCGGTGGCTCCTCGCATCGGCGTGACAGCCCCTCAGCCCTTCGGAGATCTGAACTCCTGGCCGGTGTTCGGGCTCGATGTGGGCGCGATCATGCCCTTCGACGTCGGAGCGATGCAGCGGCCGCTGCAGTTGGGCATCGACGTCGGCTACACCCAGCCCGGTGCCACCGGCGAGGGCAACCACCCGATGCTCGGCGACGAGGGTGCGGACTATGAATGGGAGCTGACCCAGCGGATGCTCACCCTGCAGTTGACCGCCCTTTGGAGATTCATGCCTCCCGGACAGGGCTTCGGCGCCCACGCATTGGTTGGGCCCAGGGTCTACCTGATGGAATCGGTGATGGAAGCCAGCGGCAACGACGCCGACTTCGGGGAAAACCGAGAGACCAATACGGAGTACGGAGTGGTCTTCGGCGGTGGCGTCGAATACCAGCTCGGCCCCGGATCCCTGGTGGGAACGCTGGTGGTCAGCGGCAGCCCGCTGGACCAGCGCATCACCGGCGAGGCCAACACCGCAGCCTTTAACCTCGATGTGGGCTACAGGCTCTTTTTCTAACTCCGCTTTCGGTCACCCACAGTTTGCTACCGTCGATACTCTCTGATATCCGAGGAAACCATGCGTCGTCTACTCAGTTGTATTCTCGTGGTGGGACTGCTCCCACTTCTGGCCTGTGAACCGGAGGTCGACGGCCCCGAACCGCGGATGGAACCTCCTGCCGGGGATATGGCGACCAATCCTTCCTTTTTGTGTAACGAAGGACATGACGCGGAGGAGGGAACCTGGGTGACCGTCGACGGCGAGGCGTTCAGCCCGCTGGTCGTCGATTCGATTGCTTCGGAGGACGATCCGGATGTCGAGCTTCCCATCGTCTCTCTGATTTTGCAGCGAACTCCCACCGGTGAATCGGTCGACGAGGCCAGCCGTTTCAAGCTGGACAGCCCGCTGGGCTCGGAGGACGGAGATGTTCGATGGGTCGATGAGACCACTATGCTGTTTCGGGTCACCGACGAGTTGGAACTGCCTGAAGGGGTCTACGACATCGAAGTCGAAAACCCCAATGGACATGTCGCCACCGAAACCGAGGCATTCGGCGTTGTTCCCCGCCCCGTAATCGATGCCGTAGTCCCCGATTCGATCTGTGTTGAACAGGGAGAACGCTCGGTGACTCTGGAGGGCGACAACTTTCTGATCGGACCGGAGGAGGGACCCCACCCGACGGTGTCGGTGGGTGACCAGAGCTATGACGTCGACAGCACTGACGGGTGTGCCGAACTGCACGATGTCTATGTCGACTATCAGCTCTGTACGGAAGCCGAATTTACGGTCGACGAAAGTAGCATCGACCCCGGCAACTACGATGTGACCTACGAAAATCCCGCCCCCGGCGATTGTAACTCGGCTGACGACAGCACCATCTACGTTGCTCCTCCCCCCGAAATCACCTCCGTGGACCCACGGGTGGCCTGCAATACCGATGGTACCGTCACGTTCGACGTAGAGGGCGAAAACTTCCTCGAAATTGACGGGGAAATGACCCACATCGTCGTCGACGACGAACAATACGACGCAACGGGTGTAGACTGTCAGGATGTCGAAGGCACCGAAAACACCCGGGAGTGCGATGCGCTGAGCGTCGACATCGACCTGGAAGCCGCCGAGTTGGAAGGCCCCTATCCAATGGTGGCAGTCAATCCGGAACCGGCCGATTGCACCAGCGCGGAGTCCGAAGAGTTTTACTCCGCCGGTCCCCCGAATATCACGGACGCCGAACCGGATGGCATCTGTGGCACGGACACGTTCGACGGCGAGCTGGAGTTGTTCGGTCAGTTCCTCTACGACCCCGAAGGCGACGAACCGACGGTGGAAGTTGAGGGTCAATCCGTGGATTTCGACCTGTTGGGATGTGAGGCCGCGCTGGACGACTACGACAACCTGGAGTTGTGCGGAGGTATCGACCTGGATATTCCCGCCTCTTTGGTGGATGACCTGGAAGATGAAGAAGAGTTCGACGTCACCGTCACCGGCGCCGATCCGGTCGCCTGTGGTTCGGAGACATTCACCATGCATCGCACCGAGCCACCGACCGTCGCATCGGTCAGCCCCCGGCGAGTCTGCTCCGACGGCAGCAGCTTCGAGGTGACCGGTGAGAATCTGCACCCCGACGCCGAGGCCTATCTCGACGGAGTCGCCGCCGACGATGTCGATGTCGCCGCCGACGGCGAAAGCGCCGACGTCACCTTCGGCAGCGGGCTCTCCACCGGTACTGCCACCTTTGAATTCGTCAATCCCGGCGACTGCGGCTACGAATATGAAGAAGACATCCGGGTTACCGACGGTCCACTGCCGATCTTCGTGGACCCGCCGGTGGTGTTCAATCAGATGAACACCCAGGTCACCATCTATGCCGCCGGGTTGTACGACGAAGTCGGCGGAACGATCGACGAGGTGGAGCTGATCCATCCCGACGGCTCCACCACGGACCTGGACTTCTCCACGGGCTCGAGGCCCAACGTGGTCAACGCCGACATCCCCGCCGATCTGCTCGATGACGTCGACGACGACGATTACATCGACGACGAAGACGCGGCGATGTTCGGAGTTCGGCTCACCGACGAAGAGATCACCTGCAGCAACGAGGCCGATGACCTGCTGAAGATCACCGACGAGACCACCCTGGCGCTCGAAGAGATCTATCCGCCCTTCGGTGGTCAAGCCGAGGATACGGACGTCGAAATCACCGCCTCCGATGACCCCGGCGACGACGAAGCGCAATTTGAGGCCACCCCCCGCGCCTACCTGAACCCGACGGATGACAGCGACGGGCTCGGCCAAGAGATCCGGGCGATCCAGTTCGTCGACGAAACGGAACTCAACGGCATCGTTCCCTCCGGGCTCTCCGTTGGCACCTACGACCTGATCGTGGTCAACCCCGAGGGTGAGGTCGGCGTGCTCGACGAGGCCTACGAGGTGACCGAGGAGCTTCCACCGCGCGTCGAAAGCGTCAGCCCCTCGGCCTGGCCCACCAGCACGATCAGCGTGGACGTGGAGGGACAACATTTCCGCGATGACCCGGATAATCCGGATGTCGACGTGTTCTGCCAGCCCACCGGCGAGGACATTGACGACGAAGACGATCTGGACCAGCCCAACAGCATCACTGTCGACACCGTGTCGCCCACGCTCATCGAGTTGACTGTGGATGCGAGCAACCTGGATCCACTCAGCGCCTGCTACATGCGGGTGACCAACCCGGACGGCACCTACGACGAGTACTCGCCGATCACGATCACCAACCCGGCGGCGAAGTTCCTGGAGTTTCAGGACGGGCCGGATCTGAACGACGCCCGGCGGGCACCGACGACGCTGTCGGGATCGCCGACGCGGGCGAACCACTACGTGTACGCCATCGGCGGTGACGACGGCGACACAGACGACCAGATCACCACCGGAGAGGTCTCGCGTATCGACCGCTTTGGCGCTCCCACCGGATGGAGTTACCTGCCCTACGAGCTTCC
>SKMT01000346.1 GCA_007120915.1 Myxococcales bacterium
GGAACTGGTGTTCGAGCCGATGGCATTAGAATGGGACGAACTGCGTAATCTGAGAGACCTGGTGCGTCAGCGGTGCCCGGACGTCGATGAGGAGCCGGACAGTTACGACAGTTGTGAGGTGGAGTGAGGCAATCTCGGCTGGGTTTCGGTTCGTCTGCTCCCTGAGTAGCTGGTCAGAAAGGGACGGTTGTGCAATATTTAACAAGGAGTTTCCTGGCGACAATTCGGTAGCAGAGACCGGGGTCGATGACACCATCACTACAGATTGGGCCGTTTCACCTGGTGCGCCCTATCGGCCAGGGCGGCATGGCGACATTATGGAGTGCTACTCACGTCGAGCACGACATTGATGTCGCCATCAAGATACTGACCGGCGAGCGGTTGCGACAGCAGCGGTTCGTCGATGCATTTCGGAGAGAGGTCCGTGCTGTCGCGCGTATGAATCACCCTCACATCGTCCGGGTGTTCGACTACGGGAAGATCAGCGAAGCAGTTGCTCAGGCCTCCCAGGGCAAGCTGGTGGCCGGTAGTCCCTTCATGGCCATGGAACTGGCTGACGCGACGCTGGGGAATGTCAATCACGCCCATCTGAATTGGCCCACCATCCATATCATCTTGATGCACGTGCTCGACGGGCTGGCTCACACCCACGCCCGGGGACTGGTTCACCGTGACATCAAACCAGACAACATACTGGTGATGAATGACGAATCGGGCGCGAAACTAAAGCTGACCGACTTCGGCATCGCCCAGGTCATCGAGAACGAGCGATTGCTACGAGCCAGTGACGAGATCACGACGGGGACCCCGCGGTATATGGCGCCGGAACAGATTCGAGGCCAAATCCGCGATCAAGGGCCGTGGACGGACCTGTATGCAGTGGGCTGCCTGGCTCATTGGCTCGTGTCACGCAACCCGCCGTATTCAGGTGCGACGACCCAGGAGATTTTTCGAGGTCACCTCCAAAAGGAGCGCCCGCCCCTGGACGCGATCATCGACGTGCCAGCGGGGTTTGAACGGTGGACGTCGCAACTGCTGGCGCGTCGCCCATCGGATCGGTTCCGGCGCGCCGCTGACGCCGCCGCGGCCCTGGCGTCGTTCGCCGGTGAACTGTCGGACACACCAAAGCCGGTCGGTACCCGTCGATCTGACGGATGCTCATCGGAGTTGACAATTGCTGAAGAGTCCGGTGCAACCCGGCTGGTCAATACGATCTCGGAATCGCTCTCCGGTGATGAGTCTGTCGGTTCTTCACAAGTCCTATCACCTGAGACCGTGGCGGCCAGACTTCCCGTCGACTGGCGAGAAGACAGCCGGGAACCGGAGCCGATCAAACTCGCCGGAGTAGGGCTGAAGTTATTTGAGCTGCGTGAGATCCCGCTGGTGGGCCGCCACCAGTTGCGCGATGAACTGTGGGCCCGGTTCTCAGATACCGTACATACAAAGCGGCCTCATTTCGTCATGCTCAGCGGGCCCGCCGGCATCGGTAAGACGCGGCTGGCGCGCTGGCTGGGCCACCAGACCCATGAGATGGGGGTTGCCACAGTGCTGACCGCACACCACAGCCCAATTGGTACGGAATCTCAAGGGCTTCGACAGATGGCCGCCGAACACCTTCGCTGTCACGGTTGTGGAAAGGAAGAGATTCTAAACCGGCTGCGAGAGTTCTACGGTGTCCACGGATCTGTCGAAAGCGATGACTTGTATGAGTGTCTCGTGCTCACCGAGCTGCTCTCGCCGACGGACGGCTCGCAGTGCGACACCGAACAGCAATCGTTGCAGCGGCTGCGCCCTCGCCAACGTTGGGTGGTATGGCGCCGGCTGTTCCAACGGCTGGCGCAGTCGCGCCCACTGGTGGTACTCGTCGATGACATTCAGTGGGGTGTGGAGACGCTGCAGTTTATCCGCTTTGTCCTCGACGAGGCGCACCACGATCTGCCGGTGTTGTTTGTCGCAACCACCCGTGCTGATCTGCTCGGTGACAACCCGATGGCCCACGAACTGGTATCTCAGATCATAGCTCGGCCATGCTGTCAACGCCTGGAGGTCGGTGCTCTCCCGGCCTCAGATCACCGCCATCTGGTGGAACAGCTCCTGCGCTTGGAGCCAACACTGGCCACCGAAATATGCCGACGCACCGAAGGAAATCCCCTGTTTGCTATCCAGCTTGTCGGTGACTGGATTGAACGCGATCTGCTTGTGACCGGCGACACCGGGTTTCGACTCCGAGAGTATCGCCAGCAACCGACACTGCCCGACGAGATACACCAACTGCTGGTCGGGCGGCTCGAAAAACTCATCGGTGAACCCACGGATCAACAGCCGGTCAGCGAGGCGCGAATTGCGCTCGAACTGGGCGCTACCCTCGGCAGAGACGTCGACCGCCAGGAGTGGAAAGTGCTGTGCGATGTCGCCGGTGTTGAAGCCCCCGACGAATTGATCGAAACGCTGGCGAGTCATCGACTCCTGCGAGCCGAAACCAGTCATTGGTCGTTCGCTCACGGTGCCCTGCGGGACACGGTCCTCCGCATTGCTGAGGAGGCCAATCGACTCTGTGACCATCATCGCCGATGTATCGAGATGTTCGAGCGACGCTACGACACCGATCAACCGGCGATAACCCCCCGCATTGCCCGCCACCTTCTGGCTGCACGAGAGTTTGAGCAGGCACTCGAGCCGCTGCGAGGTGCTATCGCCCATTACACGGTGACGAAGGACTATGAGACAGCGCAACGCTACTTCGAGCTGTACCAGGAAGCATGCCAGAAGCTGCGTCTCGGTGACGACGACCGGCGCACTGTTCAAGGATGGTTTGAGGGGGTGGAGCTGTATCTGTCGTGGTGGAAGCGCGACCGGGCCGCGGAACTGATCGACAAGTGCCAACGTCTGTGTGAAGCCAATGGATGGGACAATTTGCTGGCCTGGGTTCGATGGGCTCAGTTGAGATTGGTGCGTGAGCAGGCCCGCTACCGGGAAGCAATAGAGCTGGGAGAACAGGCTCTCCAACAGTTTCGCAAGCACGAAGATCGGGTTGGTATCATCCGCTGTCACCTGTCGCTGGCGAAGACGTACAATTCAAAGGGGGACTACCGACGGGGCCTGCAACTTGCCGAGAAAGCCCGCGAGCGGTTCCAGCCCGAAGATGAACGCGATCTGCTGGCGGCGGCCTGGCTGACCAGTGGCATCTCCTACGCCAACCTCGAGCGGTTTGACACAGCTAAAGAACACTACCGACGCTCCAAACAGATAAGTCACGAGCGGGGCAACCTGTCGAAAGTCGGTATCTGTCTGAACAATATGGGCGAGTTGTGCCGTCGTCAGGGAAAACTGGAGGAAGCGACCCAATACTATCTGGAGGCCATCATGGTACATCGACGCGTGGGGGTCGGTCATACCGATGTTCCGCGGTTCAATCTGGCCCTGATGCGACTGCACGATGGAGACTTCGAAGGGGCTTTGTCACCCCTGATGTCGGCCTTTGACAATGCGACAGCACATGGGCGTGAGGTGTTTGCCGGGGTCTGCTGCGCCGGGCTCGCCGCTGCTGTGGCCGGGCTTGAGCGCTGGGAAGACTTCGACAGACATCACGAACAGATGAAGCAGCGCCTTGTCGACACCGATTTCGTCGATCCCGACCTCGCGGCCACCGTCGAGCTTGCCGCCCTGCAAGCACTGGAGCACAATCAGCGACAGCGCGCAGAGTCCATCGGTGCCATGGCCATCGACCAGTGGTCCAAACTCGATGAACCCGACAGGGTTCAACACCTCCAGCAACTGCTGCGTCAGCAATAGAGACATCCGATCGGGGTGGGGACATTTTCTTGCGGGTGTTCCGCGGCACTTGCTCGCTGGTGCGCTCGAACAGCCAGGAGAAGGGACGGAAAGGCGAAAAGTGCCCGGATATCGGAGCATCACTGCGCGATCGTCGGATCCGTAAATCACCGACAGTCACCGATCGTCCCGATTTTTGGCGGTCTGGCGCAGATCGGGATTTTCACCGCCTGGAAAAAATCTGGGGCCATACGAAAGATCGGGGGGCAATTTCTCGACAATAGATATAGAGGGAGCCACAGGGCTCGCTGCCGCTGTGCGGCCCATGACCATAGATTTTGCCAGGGAGATGAACCATGACCCAGCTAGTGCAGGACTCCGGAAATACGTATGCACCCCGGCGGCTAAATTCGCCGATCCCGGCGTGAGATTCCTCGCCGATGTGAATCTGTCTCGTCGTCTCACATTGGCCTCGGGCGAATTTCGCTCGCCGGGGTTCCCTGAGCGAACCCAGCGCGACGAGGTCAAGGAGAAGGCTTGCAGGCGATCCACATCTCCAAGAGCCTTCGACGCTGAGATCGTCGCGCTGGGTTCGCTCAGGTGCACACGTATTTCCGGAGTCCTGCACTAGCTGGGTCATGGTTCATCTCCCTGGCAAAATCTATGGTCATGGGCCGCACAGCGGCAGCAAAAGCCCGCGTGGCCCCCTCTATATCTATTGTCGAGAGATTGACCCCCGATCTTTCGTATCACCCCAGATTTTTTCCAGGCGGTGAACACCCGATCTGCGCCAGACCGCCAAAAATCGGGACGATCGGTGACTGTCGGTGATTTTGGGATTCGGCGGACTCATCCGTATCCATAGGATACGTCGAGGATTGACGGCAAAGACGCCGGGAAAATCCGCCGGTGATGGCGACAGGAGTGGTTCTTCGCCGGAATCTTTGACTACAACAACACAAAAAACCCCGGCCACCACAATCGGTGACCGGGGTCATCTGAGAACCTGTTCGAAAGTCCGATAACTCGGCCGAACGGTTCTCAGCTCAGACGTTTACCAGTTCTCAGAGCTGGTGAACGTTGGAGGCTTTCGGGCCTTTGGGGCCCATCTCTACGTCGAATTCGACCGCAGCGTCTTCAGCGATCGTTTTGAAACCGGTCTGGGCCAGCTCGCTGAAATGAAGGAAGACATCTTCGCCTCCGTCATTGCGCTCGATGAAACCGAAGCCCTTGTCTTCGTTGAACCACTTCACTTTGCCTTGAACGTGTTCTGTCATGCTTTTTTCCTATGATTCTTCAGTGATAAATTCTTCGCTCTGCTGCACAGCAGCAAAGCGAAGTGCAATTTTGGTTGTTCGAGCCATTCGAGCAACCGTCTCCAGGAGACGCCAGTTCACCTCTTGAACTGACCAGTCAAATTTAGGCATTTCTACGAAGAAGGAAGGTGCTACGTTCCGACACGACGGAGATGCGCCAAAAAAAACCGGAAACCAATTTGGCTCAGGCTTTCCTTGAGATATGTGCAACCAGGTTGTCCTCGCTGCGCTCCCACTCCTAGTAGCCACAATAGCGAAAAGCAACCACCAATCTCGTCAGTCATGTCGACAGCCCCTCGGTGTTGAAATTCCCGATGTCGCACTGAACTTTTGGGTTCTCGACACCCACTCCCGCAGCTTCCGGGCTCCTTATCGCTCTGGAGTAAGAACTGACATGTGCGCTTCCAGTAACAACGTGACATTCGACAATCGCCAAAACTGCGAATTTGCCACCACCGTCAAACAACGGGTCCACGATTATTTTGAGAAGCGACAACTGTCGAAGCATGCCAACGCGTCGATGGTCACCAAGACAGTGGTTCTGCTGACCGTCTATTTCGGCAGCTACGCACTGATCATCAGCGGGCTGTTGCCTCTCTGGGCGATGGGGGCCCTCTGCGTGGTGATGGGCGTGGCCATGGCGGGTGTCGGCTTTTCGATCGGCCACGACGCATTGCACGGGGCATATTCGTCCAACAAGCATGTCAACGCGCTGCTGGGACGCAGCTTCGATCTGGTCGGAGCCAACAGCTATGTCTGGAACATCATCCACAATATCACTCATCACACCTACACCAATATCCACGGACACGATCACGACCTCGAAATCGCTCCCTTCATCAGGCTGTCGCCACACTCCGAACACCGTCCGATTCACCGCTTCCAGCACATTCTGGCCTTCGGCACCTATGCCTTTGCCACTCTGTTCTGGGTCTTCATCAAGGACTACAAAAACTTTCTTAAGCGCGATATCGGCCCCTACGAAGACAAAACACATCCCCCCAGAGAATGGGCACTGCTGATTGTGTGGAAGCTCA
>SKMT01000336.1 GCA_007120915.1 Myxococcales bacterium
GGACGGTCGCCAGCCCGCCGTCGGTGATTCAACCACTTACGACCAACCAACAACCAATAACAAACAACCAGCAACCAATAACTACGAGACGAGTCTACCGAGTCGAAGTCGGGTGATCTCAGCCTGTTGTCCGGCGGCAATTTCGATCTCGTCGTCCGGGTCATTCGGCAGCCGGCCCACCAGGATCTCCAGCATTTCGGCGGCTGATTTTCCGGTGGCGCAGACGATGAAGATGTAGCCGAATTTCTCCTCGTATTCGTCGTTGGCCTCCGCGAGCCGCTGGAGCACCTCTTCGGGAGCGGACTGCACGCCGCTCTGCTCGTCTTCGGACCAGGATCGGGTGGACGAATACTTTTCGCGAAGACTGTCGATGTCGCCGATCTTCGGGTGGGCGCCGAATGCCTCCAGCCAGTCGTCTTCGGTGAGGGACCACCAAATCTCGTCGGCGGCATTCATCAGCTCCTCGACGGTGGCGAAGGGTCTCGCCTGCACCATCTGCGACGCCCACCCCGAAGACCCGCAGCATTTGATGAAGGCGCGGTGTGCGTCATCGGCGGGCAGTTGATTCAGTTCGCTCAGATTCATGCGATCCGTCCATTCACTCGCAGCCTGCTGACACCGCCGTCGGGAAAAATATTGAGCTTCACGTGCGAAAACGGCCCCTCCTCGACGATCTCGTCGTCAAAGAAGTGGCGTTCGTGCGCCGACAGCTTCTGCTCGTCCATTACGGTCGTCCAGTCGTAGTCGGCCCAGTTGAGCAGATCAACCGGCTCGCCGGGTGCGTGGAGCGCCTCGATGGAGCATCTGTCGGGGTAGTTGCCCTTGAAGTGATTGGTGTCGACCTCGATCTCGTCGATCAGCCCGGGCCTGGTCATCTCCAGGATCACCCAGTCATAGCCCGGCCCCCGCCGCCGACGTGACTCCCAGCCCTGGCCCATATTTTCGGCGCGCCCGGGCATGATCAGATTCTCCATGGGGCTGAAGAACATGTCGCTGCAGGCCACCGCCTGGCCCCCGTTTGCCAGCGCCACCAGGTCGATCTGCTCCTGTCCGTGGTCCGGAAGTTGTGGAGTCACCTCTCCGTACACCCGAAACCGGGCGACTCCGCCGGCGGGAAAAATGTTGAGCTTCAGATGGGTAAACGACCCGTCGCTGTAGGAGGGAAACATGTTCTGCGAGCCCGGCGCCAGCGGCGAGCGAGGCAGCACCTGCTGCCAACCGTCGCGCCCGGCCAACTCCGATTCGTCCTCCCCCTCGCCGAGTCGAATCCCCTCTACCGACGCATAAGGGGGGTGGTTGCCCAGAAAGTGGTTGGTGTCGATGTCCAGCCCCCTGACCACTCCGGGCATGCCGAGCCGAATGACACACCAGTCGTGGCCCGGGGTTCGCTTCCGGCGCGTCTCCCAGCCGTCCATCCACTTGCCCCGATCCGTAAACTTGTCGGGGATGAACACACCCCGTCCCGGCTTGAGCAGATTTTCCTTTCCGGCGAAAAACTCGTCGCTCGCCTCCAGCGCCACCCCACCGAATTTCTCAGCGGCCAGATCGACAAGTCCCGGAAACGAAGCAGCATCATCGTGTTGCACAGCCATCATCCATCCTTATCTGGTGACGATAGCGTCCCTGCTATCGGCAGTAGCATTTTTGGTCACGATAGCGTCCCTGCTATCGGCAGTAATCTTTTTTGGTCACGATAGCGTCCCTGCTATCGGCAGTAGCTTCACGAACATCTCGCCCATCAAACACCTTCTGCCCCCTCAGATACGTCGCCTCCACCACCCCGTAAAGCCGCCGGCCGTCATAAGGAGTAATCGGATGGCGGTGCTCCAACTGTTGAGCATCGACCACAAACGACGCCTCCGGATCCCAGACCACCAGGTTCGCCCGCATCCCCGGGGCAATCTCTCCCAACCGGTCGTCCAACCCCAGGAAACGGGCCGGATTCGACGCCGCCCACCGGGCCACATCCACCGGCGTCGCCCCCTCCTGTCGCATCGCCGTCCACAGCGTTGGCAGAAGCAGTTGCAGCGATGAAATCCCGCCCCAGGCGTCCATGACATTCCCGGAGTCCAGGTGTTTCAGCGACGGTGGGCTGGGCGAATGGTCCGTGCCCACCGTGTCGATGTCGCCGTCGATGAGCGCATCGCGCAGCTTCTGTCGGTTTTCGGCGTCGCGAATCGGCGGCGCACATTTGTAGACCGGCTGTCCATCGGGAATCTCGTCGGTACAAAACGTCAGATAGTGAGGGCAGGTCTCCACGGTGATCGGCAACCCTTCCCGGCGGGCATCACGCAGCATCTGAAGTGCTTCTGACGCCGCCAGGTGCACTATGTGCACCGGGCATCCGGTGTCGGCACACAGCTCGATGAGCAGTTCGATCGCCTCCAGCTCAAACCGCTGAGGCCGGCAGGCAGACCACTGGGCGTAGCAACAGGGATCATCGACGTCGGGAATCTCGTCGTCCACCAACTCCGCGTGCACCAGAAGCGGCACTCCCGCCTCTGCGAGCAGTTCCATCGCCTGCTGCAACTCCCTGCGCCCAACCCCCGGAAACTCATCGATCCCGGAGTGGCACAAGAATGCCTTCACCCCCAGCACGCCGGCGTCGATGAGCTTCGGGATCTCGTCGACATTGCCCGGCACCAACCCGCCATAAAACCCGCAGTCCACGTGCAGCTTCCCCTCGGCGGCAGCGAGCTTCTCATCCAGCGCCTCTTGTGTGGTGGTCACCGGAGAGCTGTTCAACGGCATATCGACGATGGTGGTCACGCCCCCGGCGGCCGCCGCCCGCGTGGCGGTGTCGAACCCCTCCCACTCTGTTCTGCCCGGCTCGTTGACGTGTACGTGGGCGTCGACCAGCCCCGCCATCACCACCGCATCGCCCAGGTCTTCGACTTGAGCCGACTGTGGCACTTGTCCCGGGTCGACCACATCCTGGATGACCCCGTCGCTGATCACGATCGACGCCGGGCGGACCCGCCCGTCGACGACGACGCGGCGGGATGTGAGCATTTTTGGCACTCTCCAATCTCCTTCGGTTATCCCACCTCCGATCCCCGAACTCCCTGCGGCCAGAGGCCTACGGTCGGTCGGGGCTACGCTCGGGCGGACGAACCTCCTTTGGTCATTCCCACCAATAACCAATAACTAATGACCAATAACTAATAACCACCACAGGTTATCCCACCTCCGATCCCCGAACTCCCTGCGGCCAGAGGCCTACGGTCGGTCGGGGCTACGCTCGGGCGGACGAACCTCCTGGGGTCATTCCCACCGACCACCCACCACCTAACACCCAACACCGACCACCCACCACCCACCGCCTAACACCCAACACCGACCACCTAACTCCCCGGATACTCCGTCCAACCTTCTGCCCAGTGATTGAACACATTGGGCTGGAACGCCCCCCTGTAGACCGCCGAGGAGTCGAAGCCCTCTTGCTCCGGCGGTTCGGCGACGTCGTCGTCGGCGGGCACCACGTGTTCGGGATGTGGCACCCAGCCCGGATCGCCCAGATCGTAGGGATCGTCGTGGAAGCTGACGCCGGCGTTGATCAGATTGTGAAACCGCTCTTCCGTAAAGTAGCCGTAGTTGGCGAACCCTTCGTAGTCCGGGTATGCCCCGTGGTTGAACAGCTCTATTTCCCAGTCCTCTTCGTCGTAGTAGTCGAGATCGAACAACGCGAAGGGATCCTCGCCGTCGGGGCCGGTGTTCTCGAAGGCCGTGCTTCGCACCTCCAGCTCTTCGGCCTCGACGGCGTGGGCGGTGACCGCGCTTTCGATAAACAGCCCGGCGTCGGGGTGCCCGATGACGATGCCGTTGGCCATCCTCGCCTTGGCGCCGCGCTGAATATTCAGGCCCACCTGCCCGCTGGTGTTGGGGTCGCCGATGAGGGTGAAGTTGTAGATCTGGGGGTTGGAGCGGGGTTCGGCTTCGTGATCTTCGAACAAGTTCTGGATCTCCAGCGCGTCGTTGCCGTGGCTGTCCTGCTGGGCGGCGATGAACTGGGCGGTGCCATGCCAGCCGGTGTCAAAGTTGAAGCTGTCAGTGGCAGCACTGGTCACGACGGCATAGCGCAAATCGACGTTGCCCCCGAAGATGGCGATGCCGTCGTCGTCGCTCATGTGGGTCTGCACGTACTCGACGGTGGTTTCACTGCCACAGCCTGCGAGGGTGATGCCGTTGAGCGCCTGCTCTCGACGCGTCTCCCCGTCGATTTCGACCTCTGTTTCGGCCCCGCCGAATTCGGTGCGCACATAGCGCAGCGTACCGCAGTCGTAGTCCTCGTTGTCCCCACCAACCGGTGGTTTGCCCCGGTCTCCATCATCGACGCGCAAAAAGAAGTCTTCCCGGTTTGTCGGAGCCCGGCCCACCAGCGCCAGCCCCGCCCAGTCCCCGGCGAGCCGCTGGCCCACCGGCTGATCGCTGGTAAATACGATCGGTTCGTCCGCTGTGCCCTCCGCTTCCAGCCGTGATCCGGCCCGCACCACCAGCCCCGACTCCGGGGTGGCGCGAATCTGGGTGCCCGCCTCGATTTCGAGCACTGCGTCCCGGGTGACCATGATCATCCCGTCGAGCACATAGGTGGTGTCCGCCTCCCAGGTGGTGTCTTCGTCGATAAAGGAGGTGACGTACTCGCGTTCGGTCTCCGTACAGAGATTGTGGTCGTCACAGTGGTGAAACTCCGGGCAGTCCTCGTCGGACTCACACGCCTCCAGATCCAGCGTTAAGGTACATCCGGCGAACAGCCCTGCCGACACAATCGCCACGGCTGCGACAGCCAGGCGATCAAATTGCGCAACGAAGTGTCTTCTCATGGCGTCTACGACCTCGGCGATAAACCAGTTGCCACCCGGATCCGTACGCTACCGTCCCTGCAAAAGCCGGGCAACCGTCCAGACTACTCCGCAGGATAGACCAGCTCCAGATCCACCTCATCTTCCTGCTGCACCTCAACGTCCTCAACAGCGCTCCAGAACTGCCTGTATACGTGCACCGTGTATTCTCCAGGCGGAACATCTTCGAGTACAAATCCTCCGCTTTCGTCGGTCATGCATCCACACTGCGGCTTCTCCACCAGATAGACCATGCTGTTCGACATCGGCGTCTCCCCGTCAGAAGCGAAGTTATCTCCCGAAATGGTCGCCCCCTCCGAGTCGCCACATTGATTGGTTCTGACCACTTCCAGATCTAACCGCTGTTCGACCACCTCCCCGTCGGCCGGTTCGATGTCGACGTGGGTGAGTCGATACTCGTAGGGACGATCGGTGCCTGAGCCTGTCGACCGTGCTCTCAGTGTTGTCGCCCCGGCGTCGACATTTTCGAATCGAAACCGGCCCTCCGGGTCAGCGTCGATGCTCGATACGGAATCACAGGCTCCGTAGAAGTCGGTCTCAACTCCGGGGTCGCCGTCGTACTCCCCAAGCTCCACGGAGACATCCAAGCGGGGCTGCCCCTCCTCGTCGAACACCTGTCCCTCGACGACAGCGTCACCGTCGGCGCAACGGAGTACATAGTCGTCGCCGAGCTCGTCGTCGTTGGTGTCGCCGTCGCCGGCATCGGCGCTGTCGGCGTCGCCGGACAGCTCTGCGTCATCATCTGGCAGCGAGGGCGAGCCATTCATATCCACCAGCACGACTTCCGGGTCGGAGCATCCGATGAACAGACAACCGACGGCGGTGACAACCGGGAGTAGACTGCGCAGTTTCATCTCGACGTTCCTGGCCAACTGGTGCACTGACTGCCATCATCGTACCAAACTGTAACAGCGGCCACGACCACACGACCACACGACCCCATCGACCATTCGGGGTTTCGCCACCGTCGTTCGATGGGCCAAAGGCGCCATCGCTGTTCGTGTCGGGCGCTGTACAGCGCGCCCGAGAATGCTCAGGAGCCACGGTCGCGTCGCATGCCGGTATCCGATCGTCGGTGTTGATATCGGCGTCACAGCCAACTGTACCCGGTAAAGGCACCCTTCGCGGAGGTGATCCGACCTCCTCGGTGCCACGACCCCACGACCCCACGACCCCACGACCTCACGACCTCACGACCTCACGACCTCACGACCTCACGACCTCACGACCTCACGACCTCACGACCTCACGACC
>SKMT01000263.1 GCA_007120915.1 Myxococcales bacterium
AAACGTTCGGTCCGCAGACTCTCAGCTCCCCCCTCACTCCCCAACAATCACCCACCCACTGAAACTCGAGAACTTCACCTCACCATCTTCATCCACCCTCACCGTCAGCGACTCCACAACCAATTCCCCCACTTCATCCCCGCCGCGCTCCGTAACCAGAGGCACCGTCTCAAACCGCTGCGGCAACGTTCCTTCCTCGATACTGCCTTCCTCGACCTGCTCCGTCGCAGCGTCCAATAGCTCCGCCAGCGACGCGTAATACGTCCCTTCCTCTCGCTCCACGACCAGCCGCCGTTCTTCGAAGTCGAACCACTCATCGCGATGCGATGGCACGGTATCAGCTGGGCCCTGCCGGAAGGAAACAGACGACAGTCGTCCCGTGGTCGTGATCTTCGGATCCTCACCGAGATCGAACCGATGCCAGTCCATTGCATGTTGCTTCCCTCGGGCGTTGGCCCGACCGTAACTTCCCGACTCCCTAATCGCCCGCCGCCACTCACCGGCAGTAACACCCGCCGGCACCAGCGGGTCCATCGAGTCCGCCCCGTGACTGATGCGAAGGTACCGCACAGCATCCCCGATCTGCGACCTCTCCGACCGCGACATTTCAGCGACTCGCTCCGCATCCACAGTCCCGTCATCGTTGAGCGCTCCCCCCTCTTCGGCGACCGACACCACCCGGTTGAGTTGACTCGACTTCGACACGTTCGTCGCGCTCAACGGCCCCACGAACGCCACCAGCGCTCCCAGGCCCACCACCACGGGAATCGTCCACAGGCTCATCGTCTCCTTGCGGATAAACTGCACCAGCCCCTGGACACACAACACGGCAAACAGCACCACCGCCAGCATCCGCAGATACCGAAACTCGGTGATCCCGTACTGGTTGATGCGCTCCATCAGCGCCCACACCGACAGGGGCAACACGATCAGAAACGCCGGCGGAAAGATCTGATAGAGCCGCGACAGAAGCCGATAGCCGTCGTAGTGCCGAAGCGGCTGGACCAGATACAGCCCTACAAACCCCATGATACCCGCTCCGATTACAAGCGGCGAGATCATGTTGCTCGGCGCAAAGTCCGTAAACGCCACCCGCAGCCCGTACCCGTAGGTAATCAGCAGATAAATCGCGATCAGCGGCAACACCAGAAACGAGCCGAGCCGCGCGATCCAGCGGGTT
The DNA here is from genome assembly GCA_007120915.1 of Myxococcales bacterium. Lineage (GTDB taxonomy): Bacteria > Myxococcota_A > Bradymonadia > Bradymonadales > Bradymonadaceae > SLJM01. Next base: position 1,181 of record SKMT01000263.1, read on the forward strand.
GCTTTCTCCGGGATCGGTCTCTGTACGTCCAACGCCTCGTCGTGCCCGGCGACGACCATCCAGGGGTATGCGCCGACGAACAGCCACACGAACAGATGACCGAACGCCTCGTCGCCTACACTCAGCCCCAGAAGTGAATCCACCGCCAGCAACGCGATCGACAGCCCGGCGAACATCAGGCTCAGATACACCCCGCACACAAACACCCGCACCAACAGCCGGGTGTTAAACCGCCAGAACCGAACGTCTTTCGACACCTCCCGATCCCGCGCCAACAGCGGCGTCGCCATCAAGGCCGCCACCACCAGAACACCCAGCACAGCCCACCGCCACATATCGGCTTCCCGATTCACATCGAGCATCCACACCCCGATGCCGCTTCCCACCAGAAGCACCGCCGCCGTCGCCAGCCATCGGATGGTCGATCCGATAACCCCGAACCACCGCAGCGTCGACACCGCCAACAGCGCCACCAACATCTGCGGTCCCGCCAATAGCAACAGATCTCCCAGCCATTCCGGCGGCTCCGTGCCTGCAATCGCACTGGACAACACCATCGCCACCCCGATCCCGGCGATCACCTCCACCGGATACCGCCGCGCGGCGTCCAGGCTGCGGTCGATGAAGTCATCGAAAAATCTCGAAATCGGCGATCCCATGGCGGCCTCCGGTCAATATCATCGTCAGTTCGTCATAAATTAAAGCATCACCATGCGCCGTGACAGTCCCGCGGTGATGGCGAAGTTGTGCAATTTTTGTGCAACGCTTCTGGTGTGCGAGGTGCCCCTCCGTCCCCCGCCAAACTTCCGATTTCCGAGTTCCGACTTCCGATTCCCCTTCCCTTTTCCTTCGTCTCACGCCTCCCGCACAGCCCCGTGAGTCCATCCGTCCCCCCGGAGACCACGGAAAAATTAAAGTCCATCGGAAATCGGAACTCGGAAATCGGAAACCTCCGGCTCGCGCTGTCTTCTGTCCCCCTTCCCCCCACAGCCAACTTGTCGTACTATCCCCCGCTGCGAAAACCACGCAGCCTTCCCCGCCACCCCACTGAGACCATGCAATCGATCTTCGACGGAATGCGCGCCGGCGTCGTCGCCGCCCTGGCACTGACTCTGTGGGCCTTCATCGCCGTGGGCGACACCGCCGCCTCTTCGGCCACGGGAATGGCCTTCGTGGCCACCGCCTTCGGGCTGGTGGGGCTGACCCAGATCGTCTACGGCACCGCCGTCGGTGCGCTCGCCGCGGTGTACAAACGCACCCTGGACGGGCTGAAACTGCTGCCGCTTCGCGACAAGATTCAATCCCCGACCACCGACCGCAACATCGCCGCCGCCCTTCTGACCGTCCCCGTCTGCACCGGTCTGGTCGCCGCCGGCACTATGGCCACCCACCTGGCGGTGACCTCCGGATTTGCCCGCGACAGCTTTCAGGCCCAGGGGTTGGCGCTGGCCGCCGCCGGCTTCACCGTCATCGCCGCCGCCGTCGCCCTGCCACTGTTCTCATTGATCCGCGGGGTACTCGCCCGGCTGCCCTTCGGCGACAACCGCCCCATCTTCACCTGGGTGGCACTCGGGCTGTACGGGCTGGGCGTGGCGGTCACCATCGCCGTGGGCTACAGCTACGCGGTTGGGCTGCACGTGTTCGACACCACGGAGTTGCAGATGGGCGTCGCCGCCCTGATTTTGGTGCCCATGCTGACACTGGCGATGCACCAGTGGCGCTGGGACCGCCCTGCCTACAACGTCGGGATTCCCGTTGCCGGTCTGCTCGTTGCCGTCGGCTGCTTCGCCGGCGCGTCGAACTGGGCGAACTCCAGCCCCGAGATGCGCTCATTGACCTTTCGCGACGCGCCCATGGTTTCGTTTATCGCCGGAGTGGCCGTCGAGCCCGACACCGACGACACCGACATCTGGGCCGACACCGACACAGCCGACGATGACGACGAACCAGTCTCCCCCGTCGAACCCGCCGCCGACGCCGTCTTTTCGGGCGTCGCCGACGGCGACCGGGCCCAGCAAAACACCTTCGAAGAGATCCCGGACCCGCCCAAAAATGTCGTCTTCGTGATGATCGACACCCTGCGCCAGGACCACATGGGCTACGCCGGCTACGAGCACGATACCACCCCCAACATCGATAAACTCGCCGCCGACGCTGTGGTCTTCAACGACGCCTACGCCACCTCCCCGCACACCCCTCGCACGGTGCCCCCCGTATTTTTCGGGCGCTACGCCTCGAACCTGGACTGGATTCTGCCCAACGCCAACTTCCCGCGGCTCACCGAGAACAACACCAGCATGTACGAGGTCAAACAGGACCACGGCTGGCACAACATCTCCAAGACCAGCCACTTCTATTTTCGCGAGCGCCGCGGCGTCAACCAGGGTTTTCAAGTGTGGGACAATGATGGCCACAAAGAGCTGGAGGACTCCCACGACGACATCGCAACCCCCCGCATCTGGAACCGCCTGGAGCCGACGCTCGAAGATCTGGGCGAACAACACCAAAGCGACGACGCCGACCCCTTCTCGATCTTCGTGCACTTCTTCGACCCCCATGCGCGCTACAACCACCACGACGAATTTCCCTTCGACCGCGGCAACACCCACCGCGAGAATCTGATCGCCGACTACGACTCCGAGATCGCCCACGCCGACCACTACGTCGGCAAGATCATCGACACCCTCAAAGAGCAAGATCTGTACGACGACACCATCTTCGTGATCACCTCCGACCACGGCGAGGCATTCGACGAGCACGGCTACTACTTTCACGGCCAGACGCTCTACAACACGGTACTCAACGTCCCCAAACTCATCCGCGTGCCCGGCTGGTTCGACCACGAAGTCGACGGGCCGGTGTCGGTGATCGACATCGCCCCCACGCTGTTGGATCTACTCGACCTGCCCATCCCCGACGAATACGAAGGCGAAGCGCTCACCGACGTGCTGCTTGGCCGGGCTGCCCCCGCCGAGCGCCCCATCTTCGGCGAACTTCTGCCCTACACCGCCTTCGAAGAACACCACCGCGCCGTCGTCTACGGCGACTACAAGCTGATCGTCGACTTCACCCACGGCATCGAAGAGCTGTACAACGTCGCCGAAGACCCGCTGGAGCAAAATGATCTGAGCGGCGAGAAGCCCGAAAAGCACGCCAAACTCCGCGAGATGCTCGACGAGTTCATGAACTGACGCCCACGGAGCGCTGGCGGCCCACCCGCGAAGCTCCCCCGGAGCGATCATGGAGCGCTGGCGGCCCGCCGGCGAAGCTCCCACGGAGCGATCACGGAGCGCTGGCGGCCCGCCGGCGAAGCTCCCACGGAGCGATCACGGAGCGCTGGCGGCCCGCTTTCTCATCCTACACATCCTCTCGATGCGGCTATCTTTAGCCACTTGCTGCGTCTTTAATCCCCCTGTGCAGCGCGCCAGCCACGCTCGAAGCTGGTGAAGTCTTTGTATCCACGCCACAGGACTCTCCAGCCTGGGGGCCCGTTGTGTGATAGGTGCCCTCCCAGTTGAGCAATTGCAGCGAGTACATGTCGTACACTTGCTCGAGGAGGCAGTGTGCCCTTCGGGAGCCTGGCACGTAGTATCCGGAGTCGCTGCTTCGGAAAGACCAGATCAGCGGGAGCAGTCGAGCGTTGTCGTTCCAGCTGACGCAACCACAGAAGTTGCCAGGCCATCGGTATCAGCAGCGCAATAACCGCCTCTGCACTCTGCCGACTTTCAGGGAGGCGTTTGCTGAGAGCACAGCCGTTTTTGAGAACATCGTAATACTCTTCAATTCGCCATCGCTTCGCGTAGTTGTCCACCACGGCCGTCACTTCTTCTGCGGTGGTGATAGGTTCGGAAGTCAACAGGTTCCATGATATCGGCTTGCATCCTTCGGGGGGATCAATTTCCCGAACCGCCACCGCATTAAATGTCAGCGACTCCGGCATCGACTTCGGCAAGTCTCCAGGGCGCTGCAGCGTCACTTCCTGGGCGTGAATCTCTAGTTTTGCCAGTCGACTTTCTCGCGAGGGATGCGTTTTCTTTCGTTTCGGCTGCTTAGGATTTTTTCGCGGGCCCACCGTGATCTGGCGCTCCATAAAAACAGGGGCATCGTCCAGCAATTCGAACAACTGCCGCGGGTCTGACTGCTCGTCTCCCACCGGTACCTTTCGGTTGTGTTTGAGCCGACAGATAAAGCGTGAACCGCAAAGATGAGCAAAGGCCTCGTAGCTGTCGGCGTCACTGTCCAACAGATGCAGCAACGTTTCAGGAGCTTCTACACGCTCTTCGACCTCGGTAACCGTCTCAAACCAGCGTCGTGACTGTTTGTCCGGGTCCCTCCAGATCGACTGTGGGGTACGCTTTTTCTTCTGCCCCTGTTCATCGCTGTACTCCTTCGCAGGTGGTGGGTCCACCACTCGTCCTCCGGCTACACCCAGTGGCAATCCGGTTTCAGCATCGCTGGCCAGCGCCAGATGAATATTCAACCCGTAGGTGTTGGAGGTGACCTCATAGAAGCCATCCTCCTGAGATGCACTCGCCGGGGCGTACGTCGTTGTGTCGTGACACACGATTGTCTCGCCGGTCCGATCAATGCGCCGGGCGGTGTTGTTGAAGTGAGGTGTGTTGATAGTGGCCATATCCGCTGCCTGATTGGCACAGAAGCGATAAAACCCCTGCGTGTCATTGTCGTTACCCATCGCCTGGGGAAATGGGGTTTCCGGATCCGTTTTGATGCGATCGACGATGAGATGACACCGATCATCCAGCCGTGAGTCACTGAAGTCGACGCCATCGAACTCTTGCTTCACATCGGGGATGTGTACCGAACGTTGTTTCACATCCACCTCCTCGGTGCTGTTGGTTATGTGGTTGATAACACAACAGTTTCACCGTTTGTTTATGCCCCCGCCAGACGTTGTGTAGGATGAGAAAGCGG
>SKMT01000673.1 GCA_007120915.1 Myxococcales bacterium
CTGTGGAGTGTTGAGGCCCCCCTGTTTGCCCTGGTGGTGCTGGTGGGCGTCGGCGCCATCATCACCGTCACAGCGCTTCTGCGAAAGCACACCGCCCGCCCCGCCGCGGCAAATCTGCTGATTCTCGCCGCACTGGTGCTATCCCTGTGGTTTCTGCGCCGCCACTTCGCCGCCTTCACCGACGGTGGGTTCGGTATATCGACCCCGGAGGCGCTGCTTCGCACCGCCATGATCTTCGGCGTACCGCTTCTGACGTTCGGCGTCTTCGCTTTCCGGGCCGCCGCCCCGGAGAGACTCCTCAAAGGTACGTCCCTGGCGCTTTTCTCTGCGTCACTGGTAGCAGTGCTGTTTGGTATCCAGCACATCCGCCTGACCCTGTATGTCGACAACTACCTGCTGATTCATCTGATCCTTTCGATCAGCGCCTATCTGTTCGCCTGGTCGCTCGCACGGATCATCACGAGGCGCTGGACCCCCGACTCCGTAGCGCTGAACGCCCGCCGGTTCGCCGTGGTTGCACTGATGGCGGTTGCGGCCTCGGTGCTGGTATTGCGCCAGGTTCCCACCACCGTCGGCGGCTACGTCGGCGCCGTACACACCGCTCAGCAGCGGCTGGTTATCGACGCCGCCGCCTTCGTGCAAAATGCCCCTTCCGACCTGCAGCGCATCGCCCGCGCCGTCGGCTTTCATGCCCGCTCGTTTACCTCCGACGGCTCCGAACCGCTACGCAACGTCGACGACGCCTCACCACTGCCGTCGACCTTCCAGCACATCGAACATGCCGAGCAACGTCCCCACGTCGACGCCGACCATGTGGTCGTCTTCTTCCTGGATATGAAGCGCCCCGAGGACATCGGCCTGTACGGCTATCCCGGCGCTTCCACCCCCGGGATCGACGACTGCTTCGACGATGGCTTTGTCTTCGAGCGCTCCTATTCGCCGGGCAACCGCTCCATGGTCGCCTTCCCGGCATTTCACACCGGCACCTACTCCGCGACCCGGGGGCTGATCCGGTACACCGACCTGCCCTCCTGGTTCGCCTATCAGGACGGCAACAACCTGGCGTCCCTATTTCGAGACCAGGGTTACCACACCAATCTGTGGACCGACTCCTGGTACTGGGACGAGTTCTTCGACCCCGAGCGCGTCGGGCTGGAGATGGAGGCGGCCTTCGGTGCGTTTGACGACAATTTTGTGGTGCAAGACCGCCAGGGAAGCGTCGACGCCGTCGGGCTTCGCGAGCTCTTCGACCAAAACGCCGATGCGCTTGCCGACGACGTGCCGTCGCTGAATGTATTTCACATCTTCTCGCATCCCATCGAGGAGTTGCCCGGTGTCGACAAACTCATCGGCCAGGTCTGCGATCAACTCCGAGAGGATGGCCTCTTTGACGACACGTTGCTGCTGTTGACCGCCGACCACGGCTACCAGCTTCGCGAACATGGCAGGACACACTACGGCCACACCATGTTCGACTCCGAGATCCGGGTCCCCCATCTGATGCGCGTCCCCGGGATGGACGGAGGCACCGTCGAAGACCCTGTCGGCGGCGTCGACCACCTGGCGACCATCACCGACATCCTGGAGTTTGACGTCGACTTCCGCACCGAAGGACAAAGCTACCTGCCCCAGATACTCGGCGAAGGTGACGACGGACGCATTCTCTTCTCGGAGACCCGCAACCGCTACCACTCCACCGCACTTATTCAGAACGATTTGAAGCTGGTCTACTGGGCCACCCCCCAAGTCTACGGGCTGTTCAACGTCGTCGACGACCCACGGGAGCGCTACAACCTGGTCGACGATCCCGACTACCGCGACGAGTTCGACGACTTGAGACGCCACCTTCACCGATTCCTCCAACAGCGAGGCGACGAGAACTGGCGGCCATAGCCAGCAACCACCGCCCCCGGGACGCAGAGTTGTCCCGTGGACGACAGACCCGAGTTTCAGTAGCCTTGTGCGGCAACGTTTTTCTGACCTCGGGAGCACTGTCTGATGATCTTTCGTCCCTCCTGTCTGCTGTATTCGCCGCGTCGCATCACTGCTACGGCCCTGATCGCCGCTACGGCACTCTTCGCCACAGCCTGCAGCGACGACGCTGAAGACTTCGCCCCCCCCCCGGCGCCCGAACACGACGGGATCTACAGCTTCGCCAACGGCTGCTACAGCATCGACGCCGCCGACGAAGCCCAGCCCGAGGCCCGGTTTCTCAGCGCCGACGACGACACCTTCGCCTTCGAAACCGACGAAGGCGACGCCTCACGCTTCCACTTCAAGGCCACCGACCTGGGCACCTACCTGCTGTACGACGAAGACCGGCACTACTTTGTCGCCGACGGCGATGGCTTCTTGCGAGCCGACGAAATCTCGTCCGATATTTTCGAGCTCGACGACGATTATCTGCCCGGCGTCCAGTTTGAGTTCATCGAGTCCGACACCTCCCCGGACCGCCTCCACCTTCGCCACCTGAAAACAAATCAGTACCTGGGGGCCTCACAGCTCGTCGACGACGCCGATGACGCCGCCTACGTCGGCTTCCATCCCACCGACGACTGCGCCGAATATCCGGAGCTGACGGTCGACGCCGACGGCGAGGTCGAGAAGACGACCTTCGACGACGGATCGGTGTTCGGGTTCGTCGAAACCCACTCCCACATCCTGACCAACTTCGCCTTCGGCGGCGCCGGAATGTTCCACGGCGCCCCCTTCCACCCCCTGGGCGTCGAACATGCACTGCCCTCCTGCGAGATGTTCCACGGCGAAGAGGGCCGCAAAGACCTGTTCGGCTTCGGATTCGACGATGGCGACGACCTCGACGAACTCGAAATGGTCGCCGCCCTCGAACAGGGAGAAACCTTCGAATTCAACCATCACACCGACGGTTGGCCCACCTTCACCGACTGGCCCAGCGCCCACAACAGCTCCACCCACCAGACCCAGTACTACAAGTGGATCGAGCGCGCCTACCTCGGCGGACTGCGGCTGATGGTCCAGCACACTACCAGCAATCAGATCATCTGTGAGCTGCTCGCCGGCGAAGGCATCCAGCCCACGCGCTACTCCTGCAACGACATGGTCGCCACGGACCGGATTCTCGAAGAGACACGGCGCATGGAGCGCTACATCGACGCCCAGCACGGCGGCCCCGGCAACGGCTGGTTCCGCATCGTCGAAAGCCCCGAACAGGCCCGCGAAGTCATCGAAGACGGCAACATGGCCGTGGTGCTCGGCATCGAAGTCTCTAATCTCTTTGACTGTTTTCTGGTGCCTCACGACGGAGAGATGTGCGACGAAGACGACGTGTTGGAAGCCCTCGACCACTACTACGACGAGGGTGTGCGCGCGCTGTTTCCCGTCCACAAGTACGACAACGCATTCTCCGCGGGCGACGGCCACCGCGAGATCATCGAAATGGGCAACTTTGCGCAGACCGGCCACTGGTCCAACTTCACCGAGGATTGCCCCGATGTCGAAACCGCCTTTGACGAGGGAGAAGTCGCTCTCGGGGACCTCAATGAACCACGTGACGACTACTTTGATCCCCCACCGGTGGACATGAGCAACTTCTTCGATGGCCCCGTCGACAAACTGCTCGAACACGCCGACCGGCTCGTCGGCGACAGCCTCCCCGGCGACTGGTGCCAGAGCGACGGGCTCACCGATCTGGGCGAGTTTCTCATCGACGAACTCATGGCCCGGGGCATGATCATCGAAATCGATCACCTTCCCCGCAGAAGCTACGAGCGGGCCTTCGAGATGCTCGAAGACGCCGACTACCCCGCCGTCGCATCCCACGGCACCAACAACCACGGCCAGCTCTATGAACTGGGCGGGATCTCCAAATTTAACTTCGGCCGCTGCAACGATCCCGATGACCCCGACGCCCGCATCGCCGATCTTCAACACCGACTGGAGCTGATCGAAGACGCCGGGGCTTTCCCCGCCGAAGGCTTCGGCTTCGATCTCAACGGCTTCGCCGGCGCTCCCGGCCCCCGCTTCGGCGACAACAGCGTCTGCGACACCGATCAGGAAGACCCGCTTAGCTACCCCTTCGACTCTTTCGCCGGCGACGTCACCTTTGACGAACCGCAGGTGGGCGAACGGACCATCGACTTCAACGAAGAGGGCATGGCCCACATCGGGCTTGTCCCCGACCTGATTCACGACGTACGCAACTCCGGGGTCGACTCCGAACAGCTCGAACCGCTGTTCAAGTCCGCCGAGGGATACCTGCGGATGTGGGAACGCGCCGAAGAGCGCGCCGAGGCATTAGCTCCCTGAGTCCTCCGCCACGGGGGGGGCTACAAACACCGGCACCGGGCTTTTTCGCATCACCCGTTCGGCCGTGTTACCCAGGAAAAACCGCTTGAACCCTTCCCGTCCGTGGGTGCCTACAAAGATCATCTGGGCCCCGTCGTCTTCGGCGGTGTGAATCAACGCCCGTTCCGGTGACTGTTGGACTGCCGACACCTCCACGATCACGTCATCGGCATCCAACTCGGCGACGATCTCTTCGAGCTTCCGGCGCTTCTCTTCGACCAGCTCATCATAGCGCTCGACATTGGTCAGCATCGTCCCCTCCACCGTCGACACCTCTGGCAGCACGTAGCCGTACACCGCGTGCACTGTCGCGCCATAGGTGCGAGCAGCCATCGCTGCCCGCCGAATCGCCTCCCGGCTCGGCCCCGAAAAATCCACCCCCACCACCATGCGCTGTGGCGTCTGCACGTCGGCCTCCGGCGGAACCAGCACCACCGGAACGCCACTGCGACGCACCAGCCGGCGCGCCGTGTTGCCCAGAAAAATCTCTTTCATCCGACTTGCCCCCCGAGTACCGGCGACGATCAAGACGTTGTCGGTGTGCTTCGCTTCCGCCAGAATTTCATCCACCGGCGCTCCCAGCACCGTGCGAAGTTCCACTTGTGACGGGTGTTTCTTCACTGTCTCATCGACAAACTCTTCGAGCCGCTCGCGCGCCGACACCAGCGCCGACTGCTCGATTTCTTCGGGGGTCTCCACAAGCACCCGCCATGCGTTGTCGCCAGCCGCCAGATCGACCACGTGAACCACGATGAGCTTCGATCCCAACTGGTCCGCCAGAAACGCCCCCCAGCGAAGGGCTGCTTTCGACTCGTCGGAAAAATCTGTTGCCACCAGTACGTTCATTGTCTTCTCCGTGGATACACCAATTTCATCGGTCGAACCGTCCGTTCACACCAACGCTAATCCCCCAGCGGTTGAGTCAACATTCTAAAACGCTCCCAGCACCGACTCGTCGGCGCCCTCCCCATAGGCGTCGAGCCTCATGGTCTGAACGATATCCGCATCTTCGTGCTGGCGAATCTTGACCACACTGCCCGGAACCTCTCGGTCTGTCTGCCACCACTCCGTGCGCAAATCTTCTTGCTCCGGGTCGTCTGCTTCATACCGGTCGGCCGTAAATGTTCCCGCCGGCACTTCCACCTCTACGGTGTCCAGAAACGCTCGCTCCAACTCTTCTTCGGACCACTCTTCGGCACGCACCGCCCACCGTTCGGCATCCTCCTCGTCGATGTCCACCTCCGAGGGCTCATCATCGTCGGGATACTGGACATACATCTCACGGATGTAACGCCGGTCTTCCTGCGGCTCGAACAACGCCTCCATAATCAGGTGCATATCGTCGTCCGTATCCGGGTCCTCCCCGAATATCTCCAGACGCCACCACTGCCAGCCGTCGTCGCGCTCTTTGAGAAACGCCCGCTCAATGCTCTCTCCATACGGAGAGTCATCGCTTCTCCAGATGGTGTACTCCGTGGGCTCGTACTCCAACTCGTCGGCGTAGTAGCCGCCCTGGTAGAACATCGTCTGCATCAATCCGATGGAGTAGCTTTCGATGATTCCCGGGCCAATCTCGCCCAGATAGGCGTTGACGACTCGCTCGGCGATCTGCTCGCCGATCTCGCGTTCGGCCTGGCGCATTACGTCACCAAAAATGTGGTGCGGCGCGCAGCCAAGCGCAATCACCACCGCTACCATCAAAGCGGCTAGACTTCTGTTACTCATCAGCTTCTCCCGTCAATGATTCTGTTCCCTATGAGAAACCACAGCCC
>SKMT01000434.1 GCA_007120915.1 Myxococcales bacterium
CGGCGCATCGTACTGACCAACGACGGCTTCGGGATCGCCCCGGCGCTCAACGATCTGTTGTCCGAACGCGGCTTTCGGGTGCGCGTGGAGTCTCGCCGCCCCGAGCTATCGGCACCGGCGGACACCGTGATCTTTCTGGGCAGCCTGCGCGCCCCCTCCGATCTGGACGATGCGATGGCGGTGGTCGACGACGCGGTGGTCACCGCCGATCGGATGACCACCCGCCTGATGCAGCCCGACTCCGCGTTTGTCGCCGTCATCGACACCGCCGGCGGGTTCGGCATCGGCGACTTCGAGCCCGTCACCGCCCCCTATGGCGCCTTGCTTGGGCTGATGCGGCTACTGGACCGGCGCCACCCCGGCGCGGCCACCAAGTTGATCGACCTGGACGGCTCCAGGCTCTCCGGCCAGCAGATCGCCGAACGTATCGCCGCCGAGCTGCTGGAGGGAGCCGACCAAAGCCCCGTTGGGCTGGGCACCGATCGGCGCCAGACCGTCGAATTTGACGACTTCCGCCCCGAGGGCCATCCCGCCTCCTGGCTCGACGCCTCCTCCCCGCCGCTGGTGTACATGCCCGGCGCCGACGCCGTGTTGTCCACCGCCATCGAGCGGCTGGCCATCGCCCACGAATTGCCCGTAGCCGTGTTGCGTCGTCGCCACACCCCCCAGCGCATCGCCCGCCAGTTCCGCCAGCTCGGCATCGATGTGCAGACCACCGACTACGATCTGAACCGGCTGTTCGGCGTGATGGATTTTCTCGACTCCGTGCGCAATCACTACGGGCCGATCAAGGCCATCGTCGCCGAGTCGACTCCCGCCAAAAACCCCGACGAGCTGGTGCGATGGGAGGTGATGCGTCCGCCGCTCGACGAGTTCAACGCCCTGCTGGCCATGACGATCAACGACCCTCTCGAGCTGCTCGGCGTCGGATTGGGCCCCGCCACTCCCCCCGTGGTCAGCTCTGCGCTGCGCTACTTCGCCCGCGCCGAAAGCCTGCGCCGAAAAGATCACCTGGCCGTGCGCCTGGCACAGCTTACCCGCCGTCCCCCTCGCGGCCGTGACGACTTCAACCCCCTCGATTTCGCAGTGACCGAATTTCTCGCCGCCTCCGGGCCCCAGCGCGCCGAGGTGCGATTCAACGGCGATTAGTCCCGCAACAGCACGCACTCCAGATCTCGCTGTTGGACATCATCGGGGCAGATGATCTGCACGTCGGCGGACTCTCCGTCTTCACTGGACTCTTTGACGCTCCAGACTCGATACAGCCCGTCGGATGTCTTCACCACCCGATAGGGACTTTCATCGAACCCCGACGGCAGCGTCAGCCGCGGCACCTGTGCTCCCGGTTCCATCTCAAACGGCAATTTCGGTACCGCTCCCTCTACCCCCGGCAGCCGGGAGACCGCCGCCTGCTGCACCTGTTCGTCCTCCGGAGTCTCAACGCTGACCCGTTTTCCTGACGCGACGCTCGTGCGCTGTACCACTCCCGTGCCTTTCCAGCTTATCCGGTGCTCTTCGTGGGCCGGCACCACCACCGTGTGACCACATCCCGCCTCGATTCCGTCGTTGATCACCACCCCCGCATGCTGCGATTCGCAGTCGACGATCAGCGTTCCCGTCTCTTCGCACAGGTTCAGCTCCACCTCCGCGTCGTCCTCTCCGTACCTCCCCTGGTAGTACGCCTGCTGGCGCGCCGCCGCTTCGCAGTGGCCCATTCGGTCATAGACCTCGACGATCAGCTCCATCACCTGGGCGGACGGCTCGATCCCATAGGCTCGAAACAGATGGTTGACCGCGTGGTGTTCGCGTCCCTCCGCGTAATGCCGGAGCCCTTCTGCGTAGTGGGACTCCCAGGTTTCGGCTTCGGCCCCGTCATCCGCGGGCTGCTCATCGGCCACCGCCGACGACACCAGCGTCAGCCAACACAACCCGACCCCGACCAATACCACCAGCCTCTTCATTGAATTCTCCTCGTCCTTTCGAGCATCGCGCCGCCGCAGTTTAACACACCGCACCGAGTGCTTCGATGAAGCAGCAAGTCTACGTGCGCCTCCAAGGGTTCATCATCCCCACCACCCCGGCGACCTCACAACGATCGCGATGCTCCGGTGGTTTCACGCACCTCCGAACCCCGAACTCCTTACGGCCGCTGGCCTCCAGTCGGTCGGGGCTACGCTCTGGCGAACGCACCTCCACGGGTTCGTGCACCCCAAGACCCGAGACCCACGACCCAAGACCCGAGCCCCCACGACTCTTGCACCCATCGACCCTCGTGCCTAAGTTGCCAGCCCGCAACGCGACTCACCCCCCCGCAACATCATTTCGAGGTCTGCATGTCCGACAATCTCGTCTCCCTGGTCAAGAAAGGAAACGCCACTGCCTTCCATAAAGCTGTGCGTCGACTCCTCGAAGACGATCAGCCCGTGGCCATGGAGGCTGCCACGTTCAGCGAGCTGACGCTCACCGGGTTTGATTTCTCCGACATCGACATGACCCACTGCGCCTTCGAGTCGTGCACGCTGTCGGAATGCCGATTCGTCGACACCACCCTGGAAGGCGCGTTCTTCGACGGTGTCACCCTTCTTCACTGCCATTTCGAGCAGGGCGATCTGGGGGGCTGGGCCATCGACGCCTCCACCCTGGGAAGCTGTACCTTCGAAAACGTCGATCTGTCGGGCAACGAGTGGACCAACTCTCGGGTCAACGACACCAACTTCGAGTCCGTGACCACCGACACCTGGTGGATGGAGCGGGTCACCTTCAAAGGCGGCAAGTGGCGCGATGTGACCGTCGAGGGCGGCGCCTGGTCCCACGTAACCTTCCGGAAGCTGAGCCTCCACGATTTCGACTTCGACGGTGTCGATATCACCCACTGCTACCACGTCGGCACCTCCACCGGCGGCGCCGACTGGCCCGACGGTTTCATCGAGAAGTCGGGGCGTCGCAAAACACTGTGACCCGCCGCGTCAGCCCCGGCTCACCAGCTCGCGCGCCACATACTCCCCCACATCCCGTGCCGTCGCCCCCGGCCCGAAGCCGGCGTCGAATCCCAACTCCAGCGCCAGCTCGTGGTTGATGCGCGGACCGCCGCACACCACCACCAGTTCGTCGCGGATCCCCTCCGCCTCCAGCATGTCGATCAGCTCCGACAGATTGCGGATGTGCACGTCGTTCTGGGTGACCACCTGGCTGACCAACAGGGCATCGGCGTCGCGCTCGATCGCCTCGGCGATCAGGTCTTCGTTTCGCACCTGCATCCCCAGATTGACCGCCTCGACCATCGGATAGCGTTCCAGGCCGTATTCACCGGCGTAGCCCTTCATGTTCATGATCGCGTCGATGCCCACCGAGTGCGCGTCCGTTCCCGTACAGGCTCCCAGAACCACGATCTTCCGCCCGATCTTGCGTCGGATAAACGCGTTGATCTCCTTGTAGTCCATCCCCTGGGACTGAACCGCCGCCACCTCGATGCGCGACAAATCGACGGTGCCCCCAAATTCGCCGTAGGCAATGAAGAACGTATATCCCTCCCCCAGATCCTTCATGTGGTAGACCTGCGGGTTCTCAAGGCCCATCTGCCCGAGCAGACGTCGCGCCGCCTCCCGGCCCTTCGGCCCACATTCGACGGGAAGCGTAAACGACGTCTGCACTTTCCCGTCGCCATGCTTGTCTCCGTAGGGCCGCACCTTGCTGTTTTTGGAACGCTCCATCACTTCTCCCATTGTCGATACGGTGTTTCGGCGAGCCTGGCGTTGTAATAGCGCACACAACCGGTGACCTCTTCGCCGGCCCACTGTGGCATCTCAAATGTCTCGTCGGCCCGTTGCAGCTCTACTTCCGCGACGACCAGCCCCTCATTGGCCCCCTCGAATTCATCGACCACCCACAGATGGTCACCCACCATCACCTCGTGGCGCACCTTCTGTACCGGCTCGCCGACGCACATCCCATCGAGCATCTGCCGCGCATCCGACACCGGCACGCTGTACTCAAACTCCGGGCGAACCAGCTCTTCGGGCTCGCCCTTGATCGTCAACACCGCCTCCTGTTCGCCGCGGATGCGCACCCGCACCGTCGCCTCCGGACGCACACTCAAATACCCCTGCACCAGCCGCCGGCTGACACGCACCCCGTCGCGCCACCCTTCGGCTTCGACCAGAAACTTCCGCTCAATCTCCACGTTCTCCATTCACCGACTCCATCTCCAATCCCGAACACCCATCACCCATCACCTACCACCCAACACCCACCGTCCAACACCCAACAGCCGGTTGACCAACCGGGGACCGTGTGAACGTTCCCAAATCTACCGGCAACATCATCATCACCTCCCGGATTGTCTATGACAACGCATATCGACTGGAACCCCGCCGGCGACTCATTGAACCGACTGTACGATGAATTAACTGACGCCTCTGACAACTGGCCTACCCCAAAGCCCGATAACGCCTTTAGCACCGACGAGCAGCGCCGACTCGCCCGCACCCATTGGTGCCGCCGCATCGGCGCCACCTATGTCACTGTCGCCCGGGCCAATGCTCTGTCCCAGAGCCTGATCGCGCTGGGCGCGCCCGTCGATATCATCGCCGGCGCGTCCTATGCCAGCGACGAGCTGACCCACCATCTGGCAATGCTGGTTCATCTGGTGCGCCCCCTCCAGCCCCGGTGCGCCCCCACGATCTCTCGCTCTCAACTGGTTCAGCCCGCCGAAGTGCCCTCCTGGAGCGACGTCTTCGCGCGCACCGTCGATCTGTATCTGTTCAACCTCCAGCTTTCGGCGCCCACCTACGAGGCGATCTCGGCGGTGTCGTCGGACCCGGCGATCCGGCGGCTGGCAGCGATGCTGGCTGCGAGCATCGAAAGCCTTGTCGACTTCGGCTCCGACACCCTGGACTGGATGAGCGACCAACTACCCCCGGCAGCCCCCGAGGCGATGACCGCTCATCTTCCGGAGCGATTCTCCGCCTACGAAACTCTCTGCTGTGGCAACCCGGAACTGCTCGACGCTCTCGCCGGCGAAGAGTTTACTCTCGAGATGGTCCCCGGAAACCTGGGGACCCTCCGAGCCAATCAGATCGCTGTAGCCTTCTATGACACCCTCTCCACCGCCATTTTGCCGAAGATCGAGCAACTCGGCTGTCACGCTGCCGAAGCCTGGCAACGTCACTACCACGCAGGCGCCGACTGCAGCCCCACCGCCGTAGTCGCCTCCGTCGCGGCTACCCCTACCGGATAGCCACTGCGATGGCACCGGGATCGTCGGGTATCGATGCCCGATCGGCATCGCCATTTCTGGCCATATCCTCCGATGCTTACTGAACGAAACCTCATCCTACTGTTTTTCGACTGCGCCCTTGCACCAACAAGCCTTTCATTGTGGGAGGCAATTCCCTACATTAGTTAAATTTTTAACCAATGATGAACGTAGCCGGACTCGACTGGCTGAATCTCGCTTCTGCTGATGGGTAGCATCATGATTGTTCGCTTCTCGAGTTTTCTGGTGGTTTGTGCCGCCCTGGCTTTTGTCATCGCCTGTGGGCAGGACCCCACCCCCGTGGTGGAGGGCAATGACGACAACGGCATGAATGTGGGCCAGAACAACGACTCTGAAGCCACCCGTGGCGACGGTCAAAGCTGCGGTGACGATTCCGACTGCTTCAGCGGAGTCTGTCTTCAGGGCGACGACTGGCCCGGTGGCCACTGCACCACCATCAACTGCGACGACGACGCCGACTGCCATGGCGACGATGCCTTCTGCATGACCAACCCCGAGGGCAATGACTTCTGCGCCCGGCCCTGCGACACCGACGGATCCGGTCAGTGCCGCGACGGTTACACCTGTCAAGACGCCCCCGCCGACCCCGGCGGATGGTGCCGTCCCGGCGAAGAAGACGATCCCGACCCCGACCCCACTCCTTCCAACAACGACAATAACGACTCCAACAACGACAATAACGACTCCAATAACGGCTCCAACGGCGATAACGGTGTGAACGACTTCGAGATCGAGTGCCAATCATCGCCGGGCCAGCAGGTCAGCTTCGACTTCGAAGTCAGCGATGACGCCGACTCTTACATGGTCGTCCCCATCAGCGAGGGCCTGATCACACCGCTGAACATCACCACTCCCGGCGGAGAGACGATCAACTTCCAGGGCCAGAACTCCTTCCAGGCCGCCGGCGCGCAGATGTTCGGGGTCATCAACCCCACCGTCGTGCCTGCCGCCCCGCAGTTCGATTACCAGTTCGAAACGGGGACCAATACCTACACCCTCGAAAACGACGCCTCCGAGATCTGCTGGTACGTCATCGAATCCCAGGATCCGGTCACGACTATTGACCTGAACGTCTACCTGGTGGGCGTGCCCGGGGTCAGCCCCGACGACGCCGAAAACGACATCAACGTCCAGAACATGCTCGACGAAACCGAAGACATCCTCGCCCAGGCCAACGTCGAAGTCGGGGAGGTGCGCTTCCCCGAAGTTCCCGCTTCTGCGGAGGACAACTACAGCATCATCCGGAGCGAACAGGACGTCAGCGAGCTGATCGCCTACTCCGAAGACCCCGGCGATACCGCCGACGAACTAGTCAGCGCCAACGTCTTCATCACCGAGCAGTTCTCCTTTTCCGGAGGCGGGGGCGCCCTCGGGATCTCCCTTGGAATTCCCGGGGCCGCCGGGCTTCACGGCACCGGCATCAGCGGGGTGGCCATGACCGGCGAGTATCTCGGAACGGCCGGAGGCGGCAACAAACTGACCGCCGTCATCCTGGCACATGAACTGGGACACTTCCTGGGTCTGTTTCACACCACGGAGCAGACCGGTACTAGCATGAGCCCCCTGTACGACGTCCCGGAGTGCGACAACATGTCCAACCCCACCGCCTGTCCCGACTGGGGGAACCTGATGTTTCCCTCCGCGGATACGAACAACGACGAATTGCACCCCGACCAATCCTTCGTCATCGGTGTCAATCCGCTGACAAAGTAACTGGAGAAGAACCATGAAATTGTGGATAGTACTGATCGTGATTGCGCTGCTGGTCGCCCCCAAGGCATTTGCAGGTGATGAACCGGCCGCCGATATCGACGAGCGCGACCAGGCGGTCACCCAGAGCGATGAACGCGCCGACGAGCGCGAGGCCATCGAGGTCCATCTGGCCCATCATCACCAGCTTCCGGACCGCGAGACCCTCGAGAAGGCCAGCGACAACGCTCGGGCCATCGTCTTCGAGATCGCCCGCGACGACGACGCCTTCCTGTTGCATCGCCAGCGCGCGCTCAAAGCCCTGGCTCTCTGGCCCGACGACGAGGTCTACGAATATCTGTCCGAGCTTCTGGAAGACGAAGCCACCGAAAACGGGCTTCGCCACCACCTGTTGCCCGTGTTGGCCAACGGCTTCGGCGAGGATGCCCTCGACGATCTGAGCCCCTACCTGCTCGAAAACTCCGACCCTCAGATCCGCATCAGCGCCGCCGGCGCGATCGCTGAGATCTCCGGAGACAACGCCGGGGAACTGCTCGACGAAGCACTCGAAACCGAAGAGCATCCTCTCGTCGAAAGCCGCATCGAGGGCTTCATCGACCAGCGTCGCTGATCCCTTACCCCTCCACGGGCTGCTTCACCGCCGTTGGCTGCCCGCCGGAGGGGATTGTTGCTCTGGCCTCGACCTGACGCATCACCCGCAGCACATTCCCCCGTACAATCTGGTGCAACTGCTCGTCGTCCAGGCCCCGCGCTGCGAGGCCATCGATGACGTTCTGGATCCCCCGACAGTCTCGATGATCGGAGGGAATCGTCGGGATCCATCCGTCGTAATCGGACCCGATGGCCACATGCTCAACGCCTACCCGGTCGATGACATATTCGTAGTGGTCCAGCACCAGCTCGGTATCCGCTCTCAGACTCCCTCCCAGAAACACCGGCGCCAGAATAATGCCGATGACCCCGCCGGTGTCGGCGATGGCGTCGATCTCGGCATCCGTGATGTTTCGCGGGTTGTCATACACCCCTTTGACCCCGGTGTGGGTACACAACACCGGCGCATCGCTGACCCTACAGGCATCGAGCACCCCGGGGGTGTTCACGTGGGCCAGATCCACGGCGATGCCCCGCAGGTTTAGCTGCCGTATCAACTCCCGGCCAAACGCCGTGAGCCGCTCCTGCTCATTGGCCCCTCTTCCTATCGACGGTGTCGCCGCCGCGTTCGCCGAAAAATGGGTCAACGTCAAATAGCCCACACCCAACTCGGCGAGCTCTTCCACCCGCTCGATACGCCCGTTGAGCATGTGGGCGCCTTCCACCCCTGGCATCAGCGCCAGCTTGCCCTCCCGGGTTGCCCCTTCGAAATCATCAACCGAGCGCGCACGACGCACCCGTTCATCAGTGGCAGCGACCTCGTCCAGATAGCCGATTTGACGGCGCATCTCCTGCCAGCCCCGCTCGCTCTCCCACGGATAGTAGTGAATCCCCATGAACGCACCGCCATATCCGGCGTCGAACATCCGGGGGATATCGGCATGCCAGAACAGCGGCTGACCCGCCACCCCCGCCCGATGGCGTGTGGTGATGTCGTAGCCGAACAACCGCTGGATGATGATGCTGTCTACATGCAGGTCGATCACGCCGTTCATCGCGCGCTCCTGTTTGGCCGGGGCTTGAGCTTCGTCACTTTTCGTCGAACTGAAGTGACGCTGAATTGACGCAGTAACGCTGTCCCGTCGGTTCCGGCCCATCTTCGAAGAGGTGACCCAGATGAGCGCCGCAGCGCGCACAGAGAATCTCGGTTCGTACCATCCCGGCGCTTCGATCGACCCGGGTGGCAATCCGGTCGCTGTCGACAGCATCCCAGAAGCTGGGCCATCCGCTACCGGACTTAAACTTCGTGTCCGAATCAAACAGCTCCAACCCGCAGTTCGAGCAGCGGTAGATCCCCTCTTCGTAATGGTCGTCGTATTTTCCGCTAAACGGCGGCTCCGTGCCGCCTTCTCGGGTGATATGATAGGTCTCTTCGTCGAGGACTTCGCGCCACTGTTCGTCGCTTTTTTCAACCTCGAACTGCTCGTCGGATTCACTCATCGAACTACTCCCTTATGGGTGGAAACGCCAGAACGCCGTCCCCCCCGGCTGCCGGTTTCTGGCTGCAAATTTCGTCGCCAGCCGTGCTTCGTCAACCCACCGCCCCCTATTCGCCCCCCGCTGCCTTCTGGATTGTGGTAGGCTCTCCGTACACCTGTTGCATAAATCGCTCGAAGGCATCGGAAATGCGCTTTCGCTCATCGAACAACCCGGTGTGCGTGGCATCTTCGAGCCACAGAAGCCGCGCCTGCGGGATCTCCCCGGCGATCTGCCGGCCCAGTTCCCCGGGGGAAAACCGATCGCTGCCCCCGGCGACGACCAGCGTCGGCACCTCGATGTCGCCGAGTACATCCCGCGCCGAGTGCTGCTGGGCGGCAAGACCCAGCAAGTACCAACTCGGAATGTCGATGCCCGCCAGGTGGGTGTAAAACGGCTTCATCTCCGCCAGTGAAACATCAACCCCCACAAAACCGATCTTCTTGGCCACTGCATGCACCGGTTTGAGCCACGAGCCCAATGCGCCGAGCTTCAGCCCTGTCCCCCAGATCGACGACGGCACCGCCTTGTACAGCTCGTAGACCAGGGGGCCGACCGCTGGGTGAATCAGCGTGTCGAAGGGCCTCTCACAGGGCCCCAGCGCGGGCACCAACCCGTCGATGCGCTCCGGGAAATGCCGCCAGGCCTCCAGCACAATCTGACAGCCCAGCGAAAAGCCGGCCAACACCGCCTTGTCTACTCCGGCGGCGTCCATCACCCGGCGCAAGTCGTCGGCACACCCGGCGATCGTCATCGTCTCCCGATCCCGCACCGCCCCCGACTGGCCGTGGCCTCGCAGATCCCAGCGGATCACCCGCCAGTTGTTTCGCAACCGCTGGCGCACGGGCTCCCAGTACAGCGTGGTGTTGGCAAACCCGTTCGTCAGCACCACCACCGGGCCCTCGCCTTCGTCCCAAAATGCCAGTGAAGCCCCGTCGACGGACACGGTGTATCGATGTCTACAGCTCATTGCCTTCTCTCTTGTACGGCCCTACGTTACTTCGCCCATCACCGGGGCGGGTTCCGTAGCACAGCCACCACCAATAGCACGGAGGCCATTGTGACAAAACAAGGCACCGACACCGCCCCTGACAACCCCTCTGCGACCACCAGCGCCGATCCCACCCTGACCAAACGCGCCTCCCAGGTGCTGGATGAGGAGTTGACCCGGTATCAGACCGACGAGCTCAAGAGACGGTTTCAGAACACCTTCGGCGTCGCCAATTTCCTGCCCTATGCCGCCGCCGGGCTGGGCGGTTCGGTCGCCGTGCTGATGCTGTTGTGGGCGGCGCTGATCCTGCCGCGGGCCACCGCCGCCACAGCCGCGCTCAGCTTCGTGTACATGGGGCTGCAGGGGCTGTTCGTCGGGGTGATCGCCGCCGCCTTGCTCATCGTCGCCCGTCTGTTCCAGCAGATCGGCGCCATCGTCGACATCACCATCCAGACGCTGCGCGAGGCGTTGCGCGACATCCGCCGGCTCTCCGAGCCCGCCCGACGCGCCGAGTTGAGCTCGGCGCTGATTCACGGCGCTGTGGTGCCGGCCATCAAATCGGCTGTTACCCTGAAGATGGGCCTGCTTCGCGCCCCCATCGGATTTGTGATCAACCGGCTTCTCGAAAAGACGGCCACCGGGCTGACCGATGGCATCAAGGCCAAACTGCTCGATGATGACGCTGACCCCGAACTGCTCGACGAACCGCCCGAAGACACCGGCCAGATGCAGCCGGCCGACGCCGACGACGACTCCCATCTCGCCCGCATGCATCAGCGCATCGACCTGATCGCGCGCCGCACCCGCCGCGCCACACTGATCCCGGCGGCGCTGTTGTTCACCGCTGTTGCCGTGATCTCGTCGGTCCCCTGGATTGCCGTGCTGCTCACCCTGCTGTAAGCCAGATGTCATCGAACGCTAAAACGGCGGCTGAAGCCCATCGTCGTACCCCTCCACCACTCGCGGATGGACCTCCAGGGGCGCATCATCGGCCCTGAACCATCCCTCGCCATCTTCGCCGTCGACCATCACCCACCACTGTCGGTGTTCGCCGGTCCACTTTTCACCGGCGTCAATGCCGTCGAACTTCTCGGGGTCCACACCCACCTGGTCCGCCGGGCAGTCGGCGTACACCACCTGTTGTTCCACACCCAGATAACAGCCGTATTCGCCGGCATACCGGTAGGCGAACAGCTTCTGGCCCGCCTCCACATCGACCACGATATCTTCGGCCTCCAACTGTCCGAACTCCTCATCGTAGGGGGTGGCCTCCAGCTCGAAATCCTCCAGCGACTCATACGCTCGCGGCGTGTCGATGCGCACCATGGTCTCGCGCCAATGAAACTCCTCCCCATCGCGCCAGCCGGCAACACCGACCACCTCTGCATCCTCCTGCGGCTCTTCGCGAAGCTCGATTTCGTCGTCCCCTCCAAGCCACATCAAATCGAAGCTGTCGTACTCCACCTCACCGGGCCAGGAGCCAAAAAAGTCCACCGGCGACACCGGCTTTGCATCCCGGTCGTCCTCCGCCGGCTTCGGGGCCTCCACCACCACGATTTCCGGTTGTGGCTCCGGCTCGTCGTCCTTCGGTTGCGGCTGCGGCTCACAGCCGACGACCAGCCACACCACCGCCACAATCACCACCCCGCTTCGCTGTCGGCTTCTGGTCATTGGTGTGTCTTCCGAACATCATGAATCATGGCGGTGCCGAAATGTTTCGGGCCTGCTCTCCCGTTGACCGCCATAGCAAATCCTACGCCGTCAACCGCTTCAGATACCACCGTCGGTGCCCCCGTGCCAAGCCCCCCCCCCTCACAACCCCGCCCGACTTGCCCCCCCGGGCCACGCACTTGCCCCCCCGGGCCACGCAAACGTTCCGATTTCCGACTTCCGATTTCCGATTCATTTTCACTTTTACTTGCTTTTCCTTTTTCGCTTGTCTTTGTCCTGCTGACCACCCCTCTCCTGCTCACCGCCTGCGACACAGACACAGACGAGCCCCCACCCCCCACCGAACAGACCACTGCCGCCGAACAGTCCGATCCCGCCCCTTCCGCCTGTGGGTCATCGCCGAAACAGTGCTACGAAACAGCCCTCGACCTTTTGATGGGTTCCGGCAGCACCGACCAGGCCACATCGCTTCTCGACGACGCCTGTGACCAGGGCGTCGCCGCCGCCTGCTACGACCTGGCCACGATGGCCACACAGCTCGAAGGAGACCGTTACGACACCGCTCGGCTTCTCGACGACGCCTGTCAGTTCGGCCACCCTCCCGCCTGCGTCGAACACCGTCGGATCACCGTCGGCGACGACCCCGACACCCATCAGAGCCGCTGCGACGACTCCGACGCCTACGGCTGCCATCTGTACGCCACCCATCTCGACCGCATCGGCTCCGGCGCCGACGACGAACGCATCGAGCAGTTTTACCGCAAAGCCTGCGAAGGAGGCGACGCCACCGGCTGCACCGCCTATGGGCGCCGGCTCGACGCCCGCGGCGCCGATTCCGACTACATCGCCGATATCCTCGACACCGCCTGCGAGGGCGGCGACGCCGCCGGCTGCCACCACCTGGGTATCCTACGCGAGCGCGCCGGCGACGATCCCACCGACGCGTTGCGCCGCGGCTGCGACGGCTGGCATGCCACCAGTTGCTTCGAGCTGGCCGAACGCAGCAGCTACGACTCCACTGAATTGTTCGAGCGAAGCTGCCGGCTCGGAAGTAGCGACGGCTGCTGGCAGACCGCACTGCGACTGCTCGACCGGCCCCTTCCCACCGAGTTGATCCGCGGCGTCGAACTTCTTGAACGGGCCTGTCTCAACGACCACTTCCTCGCCTGCGGTTTCGCCTTCGAGTTCGCCCAACGCGGCGCCGACGTCGACGACGCCGTCAGCGAACGCGCCTGCCGCGCCGGGCACCACGATGCCTGCTAGCCCCGCGCCCGACCGATCACAGAACCTCACCGGCCTACAACACCAGCAGCAAGAACATGATCCACGGCCCGGTGATCAGAAACACGAACGCCGTATACCCGATGATATCCCGGGCCTTCAGCCCCATAATGCCCAACAGCGGCAGTGCCCAGAACGGCTGGAGCATGTTCGTCCAGGCATCCCCGTAGGCAAGGGCCATGATCACCCGATGAGGCGAAATATCGAGCTCGTCTAACGCCGCGACCATCATCTCGCCCTGCACCGCCCACTGTCCCCCGCCGCTGGGAACGAAGAAGTTGACGATGCCCGCCGAGATGAACGTCAGAATCGGGTAGGTCGTCTCGGTGGAGATGGACAGAAAGAACGCCGAAAGCTGCTGAATCAACCCACTGTTCGCCAACAGGCCCAGAATCCCGAAATAAAACGGGAACTGCAGCACAATCGGCGCCGCACCCTTCGCCGCATCAGCGATCGCCAGCGCGTAGGCTTTCGGGGAGTTGTGCGCCAGAATCCCGAGTGTCAAAAACAACAGGTTCAGCGAGTTGAGGTTCCACCCGGCCATCCCCTGGTCGATAAAGATATTGACCACCGCGCCCAGCATCAGCACTCCGATGATCACATTGAGCACCCGGCTGCTCTCCAACAGCCGCACCACAGGATGCACATTGGGCCCGAGCTCAGGCACCTGCAGAAAGCTGCGATCCTTGTCGAGTTGATCTTCGGGCATGCCCCGCATCTCATCGGTGTCACGCGGCATCAACACCCAGAACAACACCGGGATGAGCACCAACAGCGAGCCCGTGACCATCAGGTTCAGGTTCGAAAACAGCGTCTCCGTCACCGGAATCGTTCCCCCTTCGTAGCCCAGCCTCTCGAACTGCTCGACCAGATCGTGGCCCGGCTGGTTGATCTCCAGCGGCGCCGAGCCCGAAAACCCCCCGTGCCACACCAGAAACCCGGCGTAACCCGCCGCGCCCAGAAGTGGATAGTGCACCGGCCGGCCCTGCTCGGCGAACACTCTTCCGACCTCCCGGGCCATAAACGCCCCGGCGATCGCGCCGAGCCCCCACTGAATCATGCTGGCGCTGCAGGCGACGATGGCCACCAGAAGCGCCGCCGCAGACGGTGAGCTCGCCCAGTTCGCCATCGTTCGGATCGCCTTCTGAACCGGCTTCGAGATCGCCAGCGCGTGGCCGGTGAGCAAAATAATGACCATGTGCAGCGCAAACTGCATCCAGGCCTGAGCATAAAACTCGTCGGACCAGAAGTTGCCAAGGTGCGACACCCGCTCGACCGCGCCGTAGTCCTGGACGTCCTGCCCGAAGAAAAAGGCCGCCAGAAAGGTGATAATCGTCAACACAATCGCCAGCACAAACGGATCGGGCACATACCGCTGCGACCATCGGTTAAGGCGCTTGCCCATCGCTGAGATCATCGCTGCTCCTCCGGTGTGTCGGCGCTGCCGACGTCTTGACGTCATCGCCACTGCCGGTAGCTTACGGTCGACTGCGGGGTGTTACAACTGACTGTCCACCATCTGAGAGGCCGCCGATGCACCGAACCGTACTGACCTGTCTTTTCGCCACTTTGCTGCTCGTATTCGCCCCCGGCTGCGACAGCACTCCCGAAACCCAGGCCGACGACGAACCGACCGAACAGACCGTCCAGCAAGACGACGAGGCCGCCGCCCCCGCCGAGATCGACGAGTTGGACGAAGAGACTCGCCAGGCGGCACTGACCGACCCCGACAAGGTCACCGACCGCGCCCCCGATGAGTACCAGGTCCGATTCGAGACCACGCAGGGCGAGTTCACCGTCGCCGTCAACCGCCAATGGGCGCCCAACGGCGCCGACCGGTTCTTCAATCTCGTTCGCATCGGCTACTACGACGACATCGCATTCTTTCGCGTCATCGACGGCTTCATGGCCCAGTTCGGCATCCACGGCGACCCGGAGGTCAACGAAGTGTGGCGCACCGCCGAGATCGAAGACGACCAGGTCAACCGCTCCAACGAACGCGGCAAAGTCACCTTCGCTACCCGCGGGCCCAACACCCGCACCACCCAACTGTTCATCAACCTGACGGACAACCCCGATCTGGACGCCATGGGCTTCAGCCCCATCGGCGAAGTCGTCGACGGAATGGACGTGGTCGAGCGGCTCTACAGCGGCTACGGCGAAGGCGCCCCGGAGGGCGACGGCCCCGACCAGCAGCGCGCACAACAAGAGGGCAACGACTATCTGAAAGCCGAGTTTGAATCGCTCGACTGGACCACCGACGTCTCGATTGTGCAGTGAGCACCACCCCACGACCCACGACCTCAAGACCTACTCCCTTCACGTCTTTACACATCCCCCATTTCATTGTCGGCGAATATTTTCGTAAACTGTTCGTCCCAACCAGTGGTATGCACCTTGCGGGGTGGAATTGGTCGCCACCTCGCTGATGTTCGGTAATTCTGTTGGCGCCGACCTTTACTGTTAGAAGGACATCATGAAACCCCAATTGCTGACCCGTTGCACCCTGTTCGCCCTTCTCACCCTGGCGTTGCTGCTGGTCGCCACCACCGCCACCGCCCAGAATGCCACCCCCGCGGTTCCCGATCTATCGGACTCCCAGTGGGCCGAATTGCACGAAGGGGATCTGTACGTGGATGTCGAGCGCGACGGCAGCATCAACCGCGGCATCGTCATCGGCATCGTTCAGGCTGACATCAGTGAGGTCACCCCGCTGATCGCACGCTGCTGGGAGTACGCCGACTGGCGCGACAACATCACCGATACCTCTCTCGAAGATCAGACCGACGCCAACCATGTCGTCTGCGGTGGCACAGCCAAAGTCCCGGTGATCCGCAACCGCCGAGGCCATTTCGACGTCTACAACCGCTCCGAGACCATCGACGGCACCCGTGCCTACGTCTCGAACTTCGATTACGTCGAGGACAGCGGCAACGTCGAGGACATGTACGGCTTCTGGGTCGCCTACCCCTACGGGCCTGACAACGAACACACGGTGGTCAAACACCGGCTCAACGTCGATATCGGCTCCTGGGTGCCCAACCGCCTGATCCGCTGGGCAACCGGGCGCGTGCTACCGGACACCATCAAAGGGCTGCGCAAAGAAACGGTCAACGGGGTTGACGAACCGGACTACTGGCGCGACGGTTACGACTACGACTGATTGTCGCTGAATGGTTCTTCCCAAATCTCGCCGCCGGCCGTCACCATGTCCGACCAACTGCGCTTTTTTCTCGCCGTCGCCGCCACCATTGTGCTCTCCATCATGACCGTGGCCATGCTACTGGTCGCCCTGGTCTGGTCCTCCCAGGCCATCGGAGCGTTCATTCTGGCCCTTCTGTTCGGGGTGGGCACCATCTTCTCGGCGGTCTTCTCCTATCGATTTTTCCAGCATCGGGGAAGCCAAAACCTTGTCGAGACCGTCGGTCGCGTCGAACCTAAGATCTTGAAGCTCGCCGCCTCCGAAGGGGGCCGGCTCAGCGCTGAAAAAACAGCGATGCAACTGAACATCTCTGTTGCGCAGGCCGAATCGGCACTCGAACAGTTGACCAACCAGGGGACCGCCGAGATGCAGGTCTCCGGCAGCGGAGCCATGATCTACGAGTTCCCCAACCTTCTGGAAGCCGAGCAGGACGACGACACAGACCCGATGGAGGCGCTGGAACAAGAGCTTGGCTATGACCCCGACGCCATCGACGACGAACCTCAATCCGACGCGATGACCTCCTCGGATCTGGACGTCGGCGACGACACCGAGCTGGACCTGGACGCCGACGGCGACACCGAGTTGGATCTGGACGCCGACAGCGACACCGAGCTGGATCTGGACGCCGACGACGACACCGCATCCGGCGTCGAAGACGACCTGCTCGCCGAGTTGGAACAAAAGGTCAAATCGAAGTCCGACTCCAACGAATCTTGAACGGATCGATTTTCTGAATTTAGGAACCCCCATGAAGGGTATGCTCCCCGCCCTTTCGTTTAGTCTGCTGATTCTGCTCGCTCCTGCCCTCTCGGCCTCTGAGCCCGAGCCCGACCTCGTCGACAGCATCGCCGATCTGCCCAGCATCGCCGAGCTGTTCGAACAGCAGCGCCGCCACGTCATCAGCGTTCAAACCGAGCTGGCCGGGCCTCCGGGGGACCTGCCGCCGATGTTCGATGGCTTCAACGACGAACCGATCCGCGGGGAAGGCTCCGGGTTTCTCGTCGATGACCAGGGACTTGCGGTGACCAACTGGCATGTCGTCGCCCGCGCCCAGTCCATCGAGGCGATCACCTATGACGGAGTCACCCATCGCGCCCGGCTCGTCGGCGCCGACCCCACCACCGACATCGCCCTGATTCAGGTCGAAGACCTCGAGGGCTACGAACCGGCCGAACTCGGCGCTACCGACGACATCTCCGTGGGCGAATGGGTCGTGGCCATCGGCAGCCCCTTCGGGCTCGAACAGTCCGTCACCCTCGGGGTGCTCAGCGCCACGGGCCGCGAAATCGGTATGGGGCCCTACGACGACTTCTTGCAGACCGACGCCTCCATCAACCCCGGCAACTCCGGTGGTCCCCTGTTCAACCTCAACGGCGAAGTCATCGGTGTGAACACCGCGATCATCCCCTTCGGCGGCAACATCGGCTTTGCCGTGCCCATCGATACGGTTCGTCGGCTGATGCCCGAACTTCAGGAGCACGGCTGGGTCAAACGCGGATTCATCGGCGCCGGCGTCCAGGATCTGACCCACGCCCTCGCTGAGACCTTCGATCTCGACCCCGACGCCGGAGTGCTGGTGCGGTCCGTCGATGAGGGCGATCCCGCCGACGACGCCGGGCTGACCGAAGGTGATATCATCACCCATGTTGGTGACCAACGCACCGAAGAGTCCTCCGAACTACTTCGCATTATCGCCCAGCTTGAGCCCGGTGAAGAGACGACGGTCCGGTTTCTTCGCGACGGTGACGAACAAGAGACCACCCTTCAGGCCGGCGAACGGCCCGATCCGGACCGCGAAGAGGTCGAACAGACGCTGGACCCCGAGCCCATCGAACCGGGACGGCTCGGCGTAGTGCTGCGGTCGGTGTCCGCCGATATGGCTCAGCGGCGCGACCTGCCCGACGCCACCGGCGTGTACGTCGACCGCATCGAACCCGGCTCCCCCGCCTCCGGTGTGCTTGAAACCGGCGACATTATCCTGCGCGTCGGCGACCAGGAGATTACGTCTCCCGAGGAAGTCCCCGACGTGCTTCGCGACCAGCCGCGAGACCGGCCGATCCGTCTGTTGCTCAACCGCCAGGGCGAACCCCACTTCGTGGCTGTCGAATTGGCCTCCGGGGACTAATCGAGCACTTTCACTTCGTCGCGCGACACCTTCTGCATCACTTCCGTCAACTGCTGGAACCGCGCCTCGTCGTGGTGATGGACCTGTCGGATCTGACTGACCAGGTCTTTGGCCCGGCGAAACCCTCCCACCAGATCCCCTGACAGATCGGTGCGGCTTCGAATCCGGTTGAGAATCTCCTGGA
The DNA here is from genome assembly GCA_007120915.1 of Myxococcales bacterium. Classification (GTDB taxonomy): domain Bacteria; phylum Myxococcota_A; class Bradymonadia; order Bradymonadales; family Bradymonadaceae; genus SLJM01. Next base: position 18,570 of record SKMT01000434.1, read on the forward strand.
GGCTCTCACCTTCTGCCCACATCTCACCGAGCGGCATCAGCTCCGGAGTGAATGTCTCTTCGGCGTCCATCAGCTCCCGGGCTTCGGTGACAACTCTGCTTTCATGGATACGCGCCACCTGGTCGGAGATGCCGTACCACTTGTCGTCGTCGGGCCGGGAGACCTTCGCGCGCCGCGGTAGCGACTGCACCAGTGCAAGCATAATCCCGAAGATCTCCTCGCCGCTTCGATCCTCCAGAATCCCCTGGACCAACAGCTCCGTCACAAAGATCTCTTCAATTTTGATGTGACGCAGAATCTTCGCCGGAGCGTTCAGGCTGTTGTCGTCGTCCACATATCCATGGCGGCGCAGAAACTCGACTTTCCGCGAGAATCTCTCCCACAACCGGGGACGCTCCAGAAGCGCCAGCTCCCGGCGAAGCGCCGCGATTTCACGGCGCACCTCGCGGCGTCGGGGCCCTCCCTCGTGGTCTGCCTCCAACTCGTCGATGCGCCGCTGCACCATCTTGGCGGTCTGCTCGTCCTGGTAGGCTTTGAAACTCTGGTCGAGCATGTAGCGGATCGCCGTCTCCTTGAACCGATCGACCAGATTGACCACGGAGTGAAACGA
>SKMT01000261.1 GCA_007120915.1 Myxococcales bacterium
CCGATGATGACACCACGGACCCCGACGACGACACCGACAACGGCCCCTCCGAGCCCGTCGATCCCTGCGAGGATGTCAACTGTGCCGACGGACAGTTGTGCAATGCCGGAAACTGCTACGAAATCTGCGACCACGACATGGACTGCGCAGACGGCGAGCGGTGTACCGATGGATACTGTGCACCCGAGGACTGCCAGGACATCGATTGTCCTGATGACCAGAGTTGCTTTCGCGGAATTTGCTACGACGACTGCTCCGATGATGATGACTGCCCCGGAGAAGGCGGCATCACCTGCGAGGACGGCGCCTGCGTGCCTCTCGACGATCAGTGTGACAACCTGGAGTGCGACCAGGTCACCTGCCCCCCCGACTCACCGAGCACCACCCTCACCGGTACCGTGACCATTCCCTCCGGCGAGTATCCCCTCCCATCGGCCAGCGTCTACGTCCCCAACGATGAGCTCGAAGAGCTGACCGAAGGCGCCGCCTGCGAACAGTGCGAAGACATCATCAGCGGTGACCCGATCACCCAGGATCTCTCCAACACCTACGGCGAATTCGAGCTGATCAACGTCCCCGCCGCCGACGAGGTCCCCCTGGTCATCCAGAGCGGTAAGTGGCGTCGAAAAGTCTACATCGACAATGTCGAGCCCTGCGCCGAAAACGAGATCACCGACCCCGAGCTGCTGCGGCTTCCCCGCAACCAGTCCGAGGGCAACATCCCCGACATCGCCGTGACCACCGGCGGCTGGGACAGCCTGGAGTGTCTGCCCTACAACCTGGGGCTCGACGACGAGGAGTTCACCAACCCCGACGGCGACGGCAAGGTCAACTTTTACTCCGCTGTCGGCGGCGCCACCAACTACGCCTCCGACTTCAACAACGGCGCGACCTTCCCCCAGGCCGATCAGTGGTGGTACGATCTGGACAACCTGATGGAGTACGACATCATCATGCACTCCTGTGAGGGCAGCCAGAACCAGAGCAACAAAACCAGCGGCGGCAACGCCTACGAGAAATTCACCGAATTCGTCAACGACGGGGGCCGCGCCTTCACCTCCCACTGGGAGAACGAGTGGCTCGAACACGCTCCCGAGCTCGAAGACGTCACCGACTGGCAGGGCACCTTCGGCGGAAGCAGCTCTGCCGAAGTCAATACTGACTTCGCCCCCGCCGAGGAGATGCATGACTGGATGGTCGACGCCGGGGCTATCTCTGCTGGCGGCAGTTTCAGCGTCAACGACGCTCGCTACACCATCGGCAACCTCGACGAAAGCCTCACCGAATTGTGGCTGACCTATACCGATGGCATTCCGCTGTACTTCGCATTTAACACCCCGCTGCATGACGACGAGGACGACCAGTGCGGCCGCGTTGTCTTCAGTGACCTGCACGTCGGAATCGGCTCCGGGGACAACTTCCCCAGCCAGTGCAACACCGACCTTACACCTCAGGAAGAGGCGCTGATCTACATGTTCTTCGATCTGACCGCCTGCATCGCCCCCGAGTGTGAGCCCATCACCTGCGACGACGTCGCAAACAACTGCGGGATCCACCCCGACGAATGCGGCGGCACCATCGACTGCGGGGTCTGTTGCGTCGAAATCGACGAACCCTGCGAAAGCGACGAAGACTGCTGCGACTCGCTGTGGTGCGACGATGACACCGGGCTGTGCACCGACCGCTGCCGCACCGCCGGGGAACGCTGCTCCCAGAACTCCGACTGCTGCTCCGAAGCCTGCGACACCTCCGGAGAAGGCGAAGGTGCCTGCGTACCCGGCTGACCATTGCCAGCCAACGGTGGAATGCCCATCTTGACACCGCCGTTGTCCAACCGTATAACTCCCGACCCGCCGGGCCGATCAAATTTCGGCCCGGCGACCCCATCGGGGCGTGGCGCAGCATGGTAGCGCGCTTGCTTCGGGAGCAAGAGGTCGCTGGTTCGAATCCAGTCGCCCCGACTCAAACAAAAGCGGCTAACCTTCAACGGGTTAGCCGCTTTTGTTTTTCTTGTCGACTGAACGAAGACGGGGGCTCGAGCTCACGTCGGAGGTCATCAGACTCAAGTGCAGTTGACCCGCTTTCGCCTTTCTTGCCAGCGCACCGCCGGCATGGCCCTGCGGGCAGACCGGGACGCTCCCCCCGCCGCCATGGTGCTATTGACCGAACTCCACCGTCTGGGGGCTCTCCATCTCGACCGATTTGCTCTCCGATCCCACCGTGACCTCGTGGGGAGTATGGACGATCTCCTGATGTGACCGACGCTGCTGGACCTCGAACTGGTCGCCCCCTTCCTCCCATTCCTCCGGGCGGATGGTGACCGCCTGGAGAGACTCCTCGAGTTGTCCCTCATCGTCGAGCTCGCCGGAAAATACCTGTTCGTCGTCGACGTCGGTGATGGTCACTGATTCTCCCGGCTCTCCCTGGACGGTCAGCGACCACGAGACGGTGTAGTAGCTGAGATTGCTGGTTCGTCGCCACCAGACGTCGTCGTAGCTTGCGCCTCCCTCGAAGACCGGGTCGATCAACTCGTGACGCGTGCTGTGGAACCCGCCGTCGAAGACGATGGTGTGGTAGTCGGGATGATCACCGACGCGCCGGAAGGTGGTGTCAATGAACGTATGGCGGTCGCCGCGGCCGTAGTCGTCGCCAAAGCGCACGTTGGCCACGTTGGAGGCGAGCACATTGTCCACGTAATACGCCGGTTGATGGTCCTCACGGTTGTCAAAGACGCCCTGCCCGACGACCGGGGTTGCATCGAGGCTCTCATCATCTTCGGCGGTGATATGGACGAAATTCCCCTCGAACAGAGTCTCTTCGATATTGGTGTCCGTATAAAACATCGAGCCTCGGACCACTCCTTCGCCGCGAGCGCGTCCGAGCACCACATTGTCTCGATACACCAGGTTGTCTCGCACCTGACCACCATCGCCGTAGTTGGTGATGCGAAAGGCACTGGTCGTATCTTGTTCGCCCCACGACTCCGTGTAGCGTCGGTCGTCGGTGGCCACCGCCTCCATCTGCACCAGGTTGTCCTCGATCAACAAATCGAGATGGGCCCACCCGAACCCAATGGCATTGTAGCCCGTCAAAAACAGCTTGTTGCGGCGAATCTCTCCCGCCTTCTGGTCATCCCGCGAGAAGGGTTGGATGGCGAACGAATTGGTCGCCCAGCTGTCGACATACACCTCGTTGTCTCGCATCACCGGCGCCCGCATCAGGCCATTCTGGCGCGTTCTCGTGACCAGATTGTGGTCCACTTCAAAATCATCGACCTCCCCGGGCTGCGGGTCGTCGGCGATGATGCGCAGTGGCCGGCCCCCACCGGAGCCGTGGCGGTCCAGAATTTCGTATCCCCGGTCGGTAAACCGGTTGTGCCGCAGGCGGACCTCTCCGGAGGGATAGCGCAACAGGAGCGCATGTAGCTGCGCTGCCTGATAGTCCATCGACACCCCGGCGATGTTGATGTCTGTGACCGACGACAGATAGATGGGGTTAAATCCACCGTCGGATGAGGATTCGTTGCCGGGCTGGCCTTCCTCAAGCCGACCGTTGACGATGGTCACATCGGACACGTCCGAGGAACTCGCCCAGATCCCGCTGTGGGCCTCCTGGCCGTCGCCGGGATCAGCACTCGAGTCGGGATCGTCGGCGTAGACGACGGTGTGTCCATTGAGGTCGATCGTCACACCGGATGCCTCGACGATCAGCGCCGTGGCGTCCGCACCGATGTCTTCGGTCACCAGATAGGTCGTATCGTCCTCGGTAAGCCGATACGGCGGGCCCGACAGATCGCCGGGAATCTCGGTGATCTCCGGTTCGGACTCCGTCTCGAAGCTACGAGTCGTGGAGGCGATGGTCTCGCCGTCATCGCCGCGGGCGACCAACCGGTAGTAGTACGTCGTATCTGGATCCAGATCGCGAAGGTGGTGGATCTGGTTAAAGTAATAGCGCTCGCTTTCGTCGCTCGACTCACTCAAATCCTGCGCTTGTTTCGAGTACTCGACATACCCGATGGCGGGCAGCGTCGTCTCGAATGCGATGGTCGCCGAATTTCTGGAGGCATGCACCCAATCGGCGTCGACGCGAAAGTCGAGAACCTCGCCGGTGTACTCCGTGATCAGCGGTTGATTCGCCGGCCCGAAATGGGTCAGTACAAATTCGTTGTATACGTCGTACAACTCATCCGGCGGCATCTCATCGAGTTCATCCTTGTCGAGTTGCTCATAGTCTTCTCGCGCCTGTTCGCGCCGCGCATCATCGACCTGAAGCGGCTCCCCCGAGAAGACCTCCTCGACCTCCCCACTCGGCCGATCTACCCCGTCGCCCCCACCGTCTACATCTGCGTCAACCCCGGCGTCATCGCCGTTGAACTCCACGTCCTCGTCACCGGAACATGCGAAGCTCAAACCGACACACGCTACGAACAGAAATAAGACAAACCACTTCGTCGTCGAATCATACATGGAATTGACTCGTCAGTGCTGAAGGAACCTGGTCCGGCGGGGCCCCCCGGCCCCTTACTGCGCCTCACAACTGTGATGGTCCTCCGGGTGGGACGTATATGGCTCGTCGTTGACCTGGGGGCACCGCTCGCGGATCGCTTCCCGAAGCTCCGTGACCTCATCATGCTCCAACGCCACCGCGTCGAACACCAGATCGATCTCATCGGCCGTCTCGACGTGGTCCATCAATTCTTGGAACCGATCCTTGTCGTGGCCCGTCTCCCAGATGTGCTCGAAGTTGTCGACGAACTGCCCGACGACCGACGGGTAGCGCGAGCTTCGATAGACCACCACGTTCTCCATCGTGTTTCGTTCGGCGTTGTGGGAGTAGTTGTAACTGCCGGTGGCGACTTTTCGCCCGTCGATGATCATGTACTTGTGGTGCATCTGCTCGGCGTAGGTGTAGTGCCAGCGGTACGAATAGGTCTTGAACCGCACCGGGATCCCCGCGTCGACCAGCTCGTAGCCGAACACGAAGCCCGTCTGCTCGCAGTCGAACACCTCCGACTCGTCGCCGTTCGCTTCGCCCAGGCATTCTTCAAGCTCATCCTCCTGCTGGTAGTGATACCACTGGCTGACGTACTCGGTCTGATCCAGGTAGACGCGCACGTCCAGATCCGGCTCGTCTTCCCAACGCTGAATCAACGCCTCGGTCACCGGCCGAGACCGAAGAAAACTAGCCGCCAGATACACCGATGAGTCCGCCTCCTGAATCATCTCCACCAGCCGATCGGCCACAGATTGCTTGAAATCAACGGGTCGCCAGCCCGGCCCCCAGGTGGCGTGATCGGTCTTCTCGAAGTTGTCGGACGTAAACAACACTTCCAGGTCGTCGTCGTGCGGAATCATCTCTTCGCCGATGTACTCCGTCTCAAAGTACTCCAGCTCATCGTTCCACTCGATGTTTCGAGAGTGTTCCCACAGCCGGTTGAACTCCCGCTGCTTCTCTAACACCAGCGCCGGATCGCCCTGGTGAAACGCCGTATTCTCGTCGTAGATCGACGCGGCCCCCCAGGACAGATTGCCACTGCCGTTGAAAAGCTGCGCCCCCGACGCCTCCAGCAGCGAATTGTGGGGCCCGTCGACGATGGCAAACTTGTGATGCATCACCCGGTTGACGTAGCGCACATCGGCGCCCAGCTCTTCGAGCCGCGCCGAGGTACTCCCCACCAGATCGTTGTGATCGCCGTTGGCTTCGTCGAACAGAATGCGCACCTCAACGCCCCTGTCGACCGCATCCTCCAGCGCACCGAACGCCCGGTTGTCGCTGATGCGATACATCGCCATGTCAATCGACCGTTCTGCCTCGTCGATCATCTCCACGACCCGGTCCATGTGGGTGTCCCCGTGCCCCTGTGGCGAAAAGATCACCTCCACCTCCCGCCAGGGCTGCCCGTCGCAGTACTCATCCACCGCCCCCGCAAGCTGGTTCATCGCCACAGGGCCGACGTAGGGGACGTCATCGATCTGCTCGACATCTCGAAAGTACCGATCTTTTTCGCTGCCAAACTCCCCGTCGTCCCCGGCGCGGAACTGTTCGATGTTGTCGGCCGCCCGGGCGTGCACCCCCTTCTCG